>DXGR01000115.1 GCA_019113825.1 Candidatus Stackebrandtia excrementipullorum
CGACACGCCACACAGCCTGTCATACGCGACACGGAACGTCGCCACGGTTAGCGGCTCAACGGTCCTTCACGAAGCCGTACCGCAAGTGTTTGTGTTTCAACAGAGCCACCTCGCCGAGGAACTTCGGCGGGCCTCACCGCTGTGGTTGCGGTTCGTCGGAGACGACCGAACCGGCGAATGGCGGCTGTTCTCCTTCGTCTTCCTCAACAGGTTCAAACCCGAGAGCGCCCTGGTTCGGCACAACAAGAAGCCTGTTCGCCGGCTCACCGTGACCGACGAGCACGTCGATAAGTCGGCCGTCGACTGGCTCCGCTACACGAGCGTCCCGGTCGGTGAAGCCCCGGAACCTCCCCGGTAACCGTCGACACCGATATTCACGGCCACGGAGGTCCGGTGCGAGGATAGATCCGACGGCGCCACGCCTGACCGGGAACTCACAGGCGCATGCGTGTAACCTCGCCCACCTCAAGCGGTACCCCTCAAAGAGGCTTGTGGTTAGGGAAACGTTCGGTGGAATCACTCTTCGGCATGTTCGACCAACTGTTCACGACGCAGCCGTCCCCCGAGTATTGGATCGTGGTCGCCACAGGGGTGGCCGCGGTCGCTGCGGTCCTGGTCGACGTGGTGTGGCGGCGTGCCCGCAACGTCATCACGATCGCCCACGAAGGCGGTCATGCGCTGGTGGCCCTCCTCACGGGCCGCAAGCTGCACGGTATCCGGCTGCACTCGGACACCTCCGGTGTGACGTTTACGCGTGGCCGAGAACGCGGGTTGAGTGCGATCCTGACGCTGTTGGCCGGTTATCTGGCGCCCGCGCTGGTGGGGTTGGCCTTGGCGTGGCTGCTCAGCCGCGGCCAGATGGTGCTGCTGTTGTGGATAAGCCTGGCCCTGTTGGGTGCGATGGCACTGTTCATCCGCAACCTGTACGGCCTCGTCACGATGGTGGTGACCGGCCTTCTCGTGTTCGCGGTGACGTGGTGGGCCGAGCCCGACGTGCAGGGCGTCTTGGCCTACCTGGGGGTCTGGTTCCTGCTGGTCGGTGCCGTGCGTCCCGTGTGGGAGGTGCACCGGCAACGACTGCGGAGCCGCAACCGCACGTCCGACCCGGATCAGCTTGCCGGGATCACGCCGCTGCCGGCGATGGTGTGGTTGTTGTTCTTCGCTCTGGTGAACGTCGGCTGTCTCGCGTTCGGTGCTCGGCTGCTCCTGCCCGGACTGTGGTGACGTTCCCCGATAACGTCGCACCGGAGACGCTCGACGGGTTGTCGCACGGTGCGGAGAAAACGTGTCCGAGGGATTGCCGGCCGCTGCGACGGTATTGAGGGCGTGAGCGCGGGGACCTTGTACGCGTTCCCCTGTGCGGTCATGCCCAGGCCCCGCGTTGCGACAATGAGACGTTCGTCCACGCGATGAGCCACATCAGCAGGGCCATCCTCAATCCGTGGTTTCTGTTGATCTTCATCGGCGCCATTCCCGTGACCGGCACCACCGTCGTCGTGGGGTTCGTTTCGGGTGCTGCGGGGCGGCCCCTGCAGTAACGGTCGGTTTGGTGCTGTATCCGGTGAACTTCGGGATCACGGTGGCCGTGAATCCGTTGAACAGCGATCCTGACGTCACCCCGGTGACCCCTCAGCGGTTCGCGCCGTGTTCGAGCCGAAGTGAAACCGGTGGCATCTGATCCGCACTGTGGCGGCGGCTTCGGTGTTCTGTGTGTGGCGCTCGCCGTCTAGAAGAAGTCGTCGCCGATGCGCGGTGGTCGGAAGGCCGCAGGGCCCACCCGTTGGGTGAGCCCTGCGGGATGGTGCAGGTGTTCAGTGGTTAACACCAGCCCCGGGCGGGACCGTTGGATCCCGTCCAGAGGTAGGCGTCGGCGACCCACGTCCCGTCGCTGAGGCGGTTCCACAGTCTCGTGGAGCCCCATCGTCCGGTGTGAGTGGTGCCGTTGGCCGAACAGGAGATCGTCACGGTCGCGCCGTCTGCGACGCTGCCGACGACCCCGTATCCGGTGCCCGGACCGCTGCGTTTGTTGAGGCTGCTGGTGCCGTTGCCGTCGACGACTCCCTGGGTCAGGCCCAAAGCGCCGTAGTTGTACATGCTGCCGCCGGCGTACACGCGCTTCGAGCCGTGCAGGGCGCTGCCCTGGTAGGCGTACGAACCGTTCATGATCACCCATTTACCCAGGTTGGACCCGTGCAGTGCGGTGTAGGCGTTGTTGTGACGCAATCCCATGTGGACGTGACGGCCATTGGCGCCGCCGCCGCACGTGATGTCGGTGCCGGTGAAACCAAGGTAGGCGCCGGCGGCGACCGATGCACCGTTGACGTTGATGTTGTCCCACAGGTGGTAGTAGTCGGTGGCGAAGCCGCCGCCGTGGATGATGCGAATCCAGCCCTTACACATCGTGTAGGCGGTGCCGGAACGCATGGCTCGTACGCGTTCGTCACCACCGGCGAAGTCGAGGGAGCTCCAGGGGTGGTGGTTACCGCTCCAGCCGTGTGGTCCGCTGGTCATTCTCCAGGTGGCGCCGACCGCGTACGGCAGCCGCATCTGGGTGCGGTTGTCGGCCAGGACGGTGACCTCGTCGGGCCCGAAGGAGGCGCGTTCGGCGTCGGTCAACACCGTTGCGTCCCTGGACAGGGAAGCGAAGTCGGCGGTTCCGTCGAAGGAGACGTTCCATTGGCCGGCGTCGTACTTGGCCAGGAAGAGTCGTCCTTCGGGGTAGGCGTCGCCGCCCTGCGGTGTCGTGATGACGGCGGTCCCGAAGGCCCAGTCGTCGGCTTCCTTGGTGACGGTGATCTGAGTGCTGTCCGCGTTGGCGGTCATCGTCAGGTCGGGGCGGACCGTGGCGCTGGTGGCCAGCATCTCCTTGGTCACCGTCGCGGTGAGGTCGTCGGGGGCGGTGGCGGTGGGGTCGGCCGAGGCGGTACCGGACAGACCGGTGAACATCAGCGCGGCTGCCGCCATTGTCGCGCTGATTCGGGTGAACAGTTTGGGCATGTGGCCTCCAATGCGAGTTCCGGGTGGGCACACCGGAAACAACGGGGGATCGATATGCATACATCGATACTCCACGCGCATGTTAATCGTAAGTAACCCCGTTCGGCCAGCCGGGGAACGGCTCGATTCAGGGCTTACACATCGTGGAGAAGACCTCACGGTTCGATCAGACCGGCCCGGATGGCGTACCGGGTGAGCTCCAACCGATCCCGCAGCCCGAGTTTCTGCAGGATGTTTGCGCGATGCCGCTCGACCGTCTTCACGCTGATATAGAGAATGTCGCCGATCTCTTTGGACGTGTGGCCTTCGGCGACGAGCTTGAGAATTTCCTCTTCACGATGCGTGATCGCCCGATCCGGGATGTCCTCCCCCTGTCGAGCACGTTCCAGATAGTTGCGAATCAACGCGGTCACCGCGCCGGGGTACAGAAACGGTTCGTCACGCATCGCGGCACGACACGCCTCGACCAGATCACGGTCGGCCACCGACTTGAGAACATAGCCGCTGGCGCCGGCCTGCAACGCCTCGAAAAAGTACTGTTCGTTGTCGTACATCGTGAGGATGAGTATCCGCAGCTCCGGTTGGACGCGGGACAGTTCACGCGCCGCCTGCAATCCGGTCAGGCGCGCCATCGCGATGTCAAAGATCGCCAGGTCCGGTACGAAATGCTTCGCATGGTCGATGGCCTCGGCACCGTCACTGGCTTCGGCGACAACCGTCAAGTCGGGCTCCGAATCCAAAATCAACCGCACACCGCGCCGCACCAGAGCGTGGTCGTCGGCCAACAGAATCCGTGTCACCTGGGTCATTGAGACGCGCTCCTGTTACGAACGGGTAGATGCAGTCGCACCTCGGTTCCGCCCTCGGGGTGGTCCGCGATGCTCAAATCCGCACCCACCAGTAGAGCACGTTCCCGCATACCTCTCATTCCGGCTCCTTCGGTGGCACGACCGAGCCCTTTCCCGTCGTCCCGAAGCCGCAGGAGGATGCCGTTACCGACCCGCCTCAGCGACACCTCCAAGCGGCGGGCGCGCGCGTGCCGGGCGGTGTTGGTGATGCTTTCCTGCGCCACCCGATACAGCACAAGCTCGGCCTCGTCACCCAGTTCGGGAAGGTCCGAGTCGAACTTGCGATGGACGGTCAATCGCGCGCTTCCGGCGACTTCGCTGGTGAGTGCCTTCAAAGCACTGTTCAATCCGAGCTCCTCCAGCACGCCGGGCCGCAGACGTCGGGCGATCCGCCGAATCTCGTCGAGGCTGTCCCGAGTGGTTTCCTGCACCTGACGAAGCTCCTCGCGAAGTTCCTCGGGCGCGTGGTCCTTGACGCGCTTCAATTCCAACAGCACGGCCGTCAGACTCTGCCCCACCTCGTCGTGCAGCTCCTGAGCGACCCTGCGGCGTTCGTCCTCCTGCGCCGACAGCGCGCGGGCCGTCGACAACGCCCGTTCGGCCTCCAATCGGTCGAGCATGGTGTTGAACGTGCGAATGAGGTCGGCGATACCGGCGTGTCCCCTCATCGCCGGACGCGGACCACTGCTCAACAGGTCTGTGGCGGTCATGACACGAACGAGACGCCGCAGCGGCCGGAGCCCCAGTTTGAGCAGTCCCGCGTTGATGACCAACAGCCCGGCGAAGCCGCTGAACAGGATGAGGATCTCGGATACCTGTGGCGACTCCGAAACCGTGATGGGGCCGAAGAGCAGCAGCAATATTCCGGTGATCAGCATCACGGAGTTGAGGAGAAAGATCCGCCAGAACAGGGACACGAAGTAAAGACCTCTCGGCTGCGTGACAGGGGGCGGGCTACTCCGGACAACCAGGGGACGTCCTTTGGCCTTCTCCACTATTGCCGCCTGTCAGCCGCCACGCCAGCGTAGAGCGTGATCTTGTGTCGTAAAACCCGTGCGTCTTCAGCCTGGCCTACCGCTTCCAAAGAGTCCATGCGGGCCGACACCCAATTGAGTGTGTCGAAAATTACAGCCCGGAACCGGCAGCACACTCACGGAAATGGGTGCTGGCACCGATAGTCAATTCGATGATCACGGATCATGCTGTTATCGGCGTTAGACGATCGACTGCATGCCCGGTATCGACACTGTCGCCGAACGCAACCCCCGGGGAGCCTGGCATTCCGCCCAGATGCTCTCCCGATCGACGCCGACGTCATGATTCGCTTCTGGAACATGACCGCGCGGCGTAGCGCCGAATCCAGGCCAGGATGAAGGACTGACGCATGACGATGCGAAGAAGCCCCGCCACCCCCTCGTCATGCCCAATTACGGGCCGGTCCCCTCCCGTTACTCTCCGAACATTCCGTCATGCATCCTCCCCGGCCAACCCACCGGACCGGGGCGACCACCTGCGAGGAGTTTTTCGAATGTTCCGTCAACCTTTGGTGACGCACGTGCCGTCACCCGTACCGCTGTTGCGGCTGAGGGCCGCCTTCATTGACGCCGGGCCTCCAGGCGGCTGCGCATGATGGAGAGCATCGCGCCGATCGCCGCGATCGCGATCTTCGCAGTCGCGTTCTTCTTCATCGCGACAGAGAAGTTCAATCGCGTAGCAGTGGTGTTGGTGACCGCGGGTCTCATGACCGCCATCGGGCTCACCACCGCCGATAGCATCTTCTACTCCCATCACGCCGGTATCGACTGGGGTGTCATCTTCCTCTTGCTCGGGATGATGGTCATCGTTGGGATCATCAAACAGACCGGCATTTTTGAGGCACTTGGCATCTGGGCGGCACAACGTTCCGGTGGCAAGCCTTACAAGCTGCTGGTACTGCTCATGGTCATTACGGCCGTGGCGTCACCGTTCTTGGACAACGTCACGACGATCATGCTGGTAGCGCCGGTAACGATCTCAGTTTGCCGTCGCTTGGACATTCCGGCGGCCCCATACCTGATCGCCGAGGTTCTCGCCTCGAACATCGGTGGAGCGGTCACCTTGATCGGTGATCCCCCCAATATCATCATCGCCTCGCGCGCCGGTTTGACCTACATGGACTTCATATACCACATGTCCCCCATTGTGGTGGTGATGTTCACGGTGTTCGTACTGATGGCACGCTTCATGTTCCGTAAATCATTCGTGTACCACCCCGAACGTGTCGGCGCGGTCATGGCGATGGACGCCTCTGCACCGATTCAGGATCGGAAACTGTTGTACCGCTGCCTGGTCGTGCTGACACTGGTCATGATCGCTTTTTCGGTACACCACATCGTGCACATGGATCCGGCCGTGGTTGCGTTGTTGGGCGCCGGCATCATGGTGTTGGTTTCAGGCGTACGCACCTCTGATTACCTGGCCGAGGTCGAATGGTCGACGCTGGTCTTCTTCATGGGACTGTTCGTCATGGTCGGCAGTCTCGTGCACACCGGTGTCATCGGGACCATCGGCGACTGGGCCATCGGGATTATCGGCGACAACTACTTCGCCGCCGCCACCGGTCTGGTGTTCGGCTCGGCGATTCTGGGCGCGTTCTTCGACAACATCCCCTACACCGCGACCATGGCACCTATCGTTGAGGGCCTCGTGGCACAGGCTCCCGATCCCGCCACCGGGCAGTCCCTGTGGTGGGCGTTCGCCCTCGGTGCGGACCTGGGCGGTAACGGAACGGCCCTGGCGGCCAGCGCCAACGTGGTGATGCTCGGCATCGCCGCCCGCGCGGGCGAGCCGATCTCGTTCTGGAAGTTCACGAAGTACGGCATCGTCACCACCATCGTCACCACGTTCATGGCGTGGATCTACGTCTGGTTGCGTTACTTCGTCTGGCTGTGACCCTCAACGGTCGCCTGTGGCCGCGCGCTGTTTCGGCGCGCGGCCGTTTCGATTCAGGTCGACTCGAACCCCGGGTCGACGACCTTGTGTGCCCCGGCTCTGCGGTAATGCGCGTTACGGACACCGAGTACCACCGACGCCAAGACCGCGGCGACCAGGGAGCCGATGAAGACTCCGGCTTTCGCGTGCATGAGCATCTCATCGTTGTTCGGGTATGACAGTTCCGTGATGAGCAGCGAGACGGTGAAGCCGATACCGGCCAGCTGAGACATGCCGATGACGTCGATCCAGGACAGCGACGGGTCAATATGTCCACCGACCAGTTTGGTCGTCAACCAGGCGCCACCGGCGACCCCGACGAGTTTGCCGACGACGAGTCCAAGTCCGATGCCCTGCGCCACCGGGTCGGTGAGGACGGCGCCGAATCCGTCGAAGGCCACCCCTGCGGACATGAACGCGAAAACGGGCAGTGCCATCCCCATCGCCCACGGGCGTAGATTGAACTCGGCACGGTGGGCGGGGTCGACTGTTTCGCCCTCGTGTTTCGTGGTCCGCATGAGCACACCGAGCAAAACACCGGCGATGGTGGCGTGAACCCCGCTGGCGTGCATGAGCATCCACGTGGCGGCGATGAGCGGCAGGTAGACGATCCACGTGGGGAACCGGGACGCCGCCAGGCTCGCAGCGAATCCGTGACCGCGCTGTAGGTAGGCGAAGGCCGCGAGTACCGGGACGAGCGCAACCAGGGCCCAAAGCTCGACACCGCCGGTGTAGAAGATCGCGATGACGAGGACCGCGATGAGATCGTCGACGACCGCCAGAGTCAACAGGAACAGGCGTAGCGCAGCGGGCAGACGTGACCCGACGACGGCGAGAACGGCTATCGCGAACGCGATGTCGGTGGCCACGGGGATGCCCCAACCTGCGGAGGCTTCGGAGTCTCCGAGGGTGAAGAGGAGGAAGATCCCGGCGGGGACGATCACGCCGCATAGGGCGGCCACAACAGGGACCACGGCCTTCTTCAGGTCGCGCAGTTGACCGTTGACGAACTCCTGTTTCAGTTCGTTGCCGACGATGAAGAAGAACAGCGCCAACAGGGCGTCGGCCGCCCAGGCTTCCAGGGTCAGGTCGAGATGCCAGGACGCGGGACCGACGGTGATGTGGCGCAGTGATTCGTACGACGCTCCCCACGGTGAGTTCGCCCATATCAGGGCCAACGCCGCTGCCGCGATCAACAGCAATCCGCCGGTCTTGTCGCTGCGCAGCGCATCTCCCAGTCGGGCCGTCCGGCTCATTCCGCTTTCCTTTTGCTCGAATCGTTGGATGGGTTTGGGTCACAAGGTGTGGTCTTGCAGATGCGATCACGTTGTGGTCGGCACCCGCGAGTCATGTAACTACGCCGCCGTCACCTGCGAGTGAGAATCTCGACGAGTCCGATAACGTCTCCCGATCTCTCGTTCCCACGGGGCGACCGGCTCGGGTACGAACCCGAGGACGCGGTGCACAACCGCCCAGGGTCGGCGGGTCGGCGGAAAACGGTCGTACGGCCCTGTGGCGACCGTCATCGGACGTTTTGCAGCACGTTCCAGTCCGCCGCGGGGGGCGCGGGGGCGGAGCAAAAATCGATCGACGGTGCCGTGCCACCTGCTGGAGCATCGGCTCCGCGGTCTCCGTGTCGACGGCGTCGAAGCGGTCGAGTGCGTGCTCCCCCGGGCTCCGCCGCCATGCCGGTGATCGCAACGCGGCGACGGGATCAACATCGAGGGAAACGATTCCGGTGGGCGCCGGAACGCGTGCGGCGATTCCGGGTGACGAGCACCTGCGGCGACGGCGGGCCCCGGTGAATGTCCGACGATAACGACGTCGGTGGCGGTGACGACGTCGACCACATCGACCGGGATGTGGCCGCACCGTCCGTCACGTGGTCGAGGTCCTTCGACGCCGGCCGAGCCCGGTTGCCCGGGTGGATCGACGGCCGTGGTCGACCACGGTTCGCTCACGGTGGTGATGGCGAGGCCGGCCGCCACGTTCGTGTTCGTACCGGGCGCCTGAGAGATCGTGTTTTTACGATCGTCGATGTGTGTCGGGTGGATGTCGCCGTCGGGGAGCTTCGGTTGTTGCCGGCTGTGCGGCATTTTTGAGGAGGCCGACCAATTGAGGCGCCACCGGCGGAGCTCCTCTTGAGTCGCTTCGTTTCGATATACCGGCTTCATACGGTCTGTTCCGCGAACTTCACAGTGTGCCTTTCCAGGGTCGGTCAAGCCGTCAAACGCCGACCAGACTTCCCGGCACACCGGGTCCGAGGGTATCGGAACAGAACATCGGCGGCGAAACCGCTCTCGTGAAGCGGTTTCGCCGCGTGTCGATTCAGACCTGCGACCTATGCCAGATCTCTTCGACGGAATCCGTACACGCCGAGGGCGGTCAGGGCCACCGTGGCCACGACCATGACGAGCAAGGGGACCGCCGAAACGTCCTCAACGAGCGATTGGGGGACGTGATCGAACGGGGAAAGCCACAGCATCACGTCGGGCAGGTTGAGGAAAACACCGAGCATGCCCACGACGACGGCGTATGCGGGAATCAGCCAGGCCAGCGACATCAGCTTGGGCGCCCACCCGTACAACGTCACCGCGACGGCGGCAACCAGCCACAGGGCCGGGATGTGGAGAAGTCCTGCAACGATCACGTCGCCGCCGGCGCTCCAGTCACCACCGGCCACACCGGCCGAGACGGCGGTAGCCGTGCAGGCGGCCACGAGAATCACCACCGCACCGACGGTGGCGACGGTCAACGGCCCCGCAATGAACCGCATCCGTGTCACCACGGTGGCCAGAAGCGGGTCCGCGCGCAGCGTCGTCTCCTCGCCGCGCAACCGTATGACGCTGTGCACGACGAACCCGCCGGCGATCATGCTGATCATGGACACGACCACCGCAAAGAACGACATGACGGGGTCGGCGCCGCCCTGGGCGAACGCCTCGGCGACGACCTCGTTGCTCGCCACGAACGACCGAACTTCGGGGACGACCGATCCGTACATCAGACCGAGCACGGACAGGCCCACGGCCCAGGCGATGAGACTGCCGCGTTGCAGCCGCCACGCCAGCGCGATCACGCCGGTCAGGTGAGGGGACGCGGTGGCTCGGCCCAGCCGCGGATGCATGAGCCCCGAGCCGACGTCACGGCGCGTCGAAAGGATCAGTGCGGTCAGGATGAGGACCGCGGCGACGGCCACGGGGACCGCCAGCGGCCACCACCGGTCGTCCACGAACGACTTCGTGCGATGTGCCCACCCGATCGGCGACAACCACGCGACGGGCTCGGCCGACACGTCACCGACCGCACGGGCGACATAGGCGAATCCGACCGTCGCCATCCCGATGCCGGTCGCGGTGCGCGAGCCGAACGTCAGTTGTGCCGCGACGGCGCCGACTCCGGCGAAGGTGATGCCGACTCCGGCCAGCGACATCCCGAAGAGCAGGCATGATGTTGCCGACAGGCTGTCGAGTGTTGCGGGCATGAGGACGCCCAGGAGGAGACCGATCACGAGGTTGAGCAATACGACAACGGTGACGGCCGCTGCGACACCGGCGTGTCGCCCCACGACGGCGGCTCGCACCAGCTCGGCTCGACCGGACTCCTCTTCGGCCCGTGTGTGCCGGACGACGAGTATGACGCTCATGATCGCCATGAGTATCGCGGTGTAGGCGAGGAACTCGTTGGCGATCATCGCACCAAAGGTGTAGGCGTCACGGCCGTATCCGGGCCCCGACATCGCGACCGCCGCAGGGTTCTCCAGTAGTAGCGCCCGCCCTTGCCGGGCGGCCGCGGTCGGGTACAGGTCGGGCAGGCTGGGAAGGAACGAGATCGTGAAGCCGACGACGCCGAGGATCCACAGGGGGATTCTTATGCGGTCGCGACGCAACGCGAGCCTGATCAGGCTTCCGGTTCCGGTGAACGACCTCATGACGTCACCGACGTTTCGGCGCCCTCTTCGAGCGGGTCACCGTATTGGCGTAGGAACAGTTCCTCCAGCGTCGGGGGCCGACTCACCAGGCTCGTGATACCGAAACCGGCCAGCTGGGTCATGACCGGTTCGAGGCGGTCGGTTTCGACGTCGAAGCGGACCTGGTCGCCATCGATGCGAAAATCGTGGACCCCCGAGGCCTGCGCGATACCGGTGACCGGCCGCGCCGTGTGTGCGGTCACCGAGGTCCTGGTCAGGTGCCGCATCTCGGTGAGTGTTCCGGTCTGGACGGTGCGTCCTCGCCGGATGATGCTGACCTTGTCGCAGAGTGCCTCGACTTCGGCCATGATGTGGCTGGACAGGAGGACGGTCCGGCCCTCGGCCTTCACTTCACGGATGCAGTCCTGAAAGACCGCCTCCATGAGTGGGTCGAGCCCGGAGGTGGGTTCGTCCAGTATGAGGAGATCGGCGTGGCCTGCGAGAGCGGCGACCAACGCGACCTTTTGTCGGTTTCCCTTGGAGTAGGTTCGGGCCTTCTTTGTCGGGTCCAGATCGAAACGTTGCATCAGGGCGTCGACGCGGGAACGGTCGACGCCGCCGCGTAGGCGCCCGAGTAGGTCGACGGCCTCGCCTCCGGTGAGGGTCGGCCACAGGTTGACGTCCCCGGGGACGTAGGCCAGCCGTTGGTGAAGTTCCACGGCGTTGCGCCACGGGTCGTCACCGAACAGCCGCACCGTGCCGGAGTCGCTGCGGATCAGTCCGAGAAGGATCCGGATCGTCGTGGTTTTGCCGGACCCGTTGGGGCCGAGGAAGCCGTGCACCTCCCCGGGGGCGATGGTCAGGTCAAGACCGGTGAGGGCTTTGTTTCGCCCGTAGGCCTTGACGAGCTGAGCAATGTCTATCACTGCGGTCGTCATGGAATGAACTTTAGCAGTTTTCACAAATTTGTGAAATGACAAAAATCTGTGGCGCTATGATGCGTTCATCCCGTCCGTTTCCCAGGAGGCCCTCCGATGACGTCCGACGCCGACTCCCCACAGGACAAGGTTCTGGAGTACATCGAACGGTTCGCCCTCGTCCTCAATACGAGCGGTCTTCCCCGCATGCCCGCCCGGGTCTTCGCCTTCACCCTGGCCGACGACGCCACCGAATACACCGCAGCCGAACTCGCCGCCGGGCTACGCGTCTCCACCGCCGCCATATCGGGTGCGGTTCGCTATCTCGTGGACGTCGGCATGCTCGTCAAAGGACGCAAGCCCGGCTCGCGCGCCGACCACTACGCGATCAGCGACCAGGACCTGTGGAGCTCGATCATGTTCCAGCAACAACACCTGCTCGCCGCGTTCAGAGACGTCGCCGAAGAGGGCGTCGACGTTCTCGGCGTCCAGAGTGTGGGCGGGCGCCGCCTGTGGGAAACCAAGGAATTCTTCGTTTTCATGGAGGCGGAGCAACACAATCTCCTCCAACGCTGGGAAGCACACCTGGCAGAAGCCAAAGCCCGGTGGAACAGCGGTGAAGAGGATGCAGCCGCACACGAATGATCCCCTCATCACCACGCCCGCAGGCAAGACACCGAGTGGGGTGGCCACCGGCCCGTCCAGGCCATCCGGTTCGGTCATTCACACGGTTACCCCGTCTCTATTGCGGCACGATGAGTACACATCGACCATCGGGGAGGCATCATGATCGTGGTCACCGGCGCGGCGGGTCGACTCGGAAAACACGTGGTGGACCAGCTGATTCTCAAAGGCGTGGATCCCGACGACATCGTCGCCGTCGTTCGCCGTCCGGCGCGCGCCGGCCTACTGGCCGAACGCGGCGTACGCATCCGGTACGCCGACTACACCGACCCCGACAGTCTGCGGACCGCCTTCGCCGGCTCCGAGCGCGTGTTGTTGATCTCCTCCAACGCGGCACGCCACCGGCTTTCCCAACACCGCAACGTCGTGAAGGCGGCCGTCGACGCCAACGTCGACGTCTTCGGTTACACCAGCATGCTGCGAGCCGACGACTCCGGAATCGGCCTGGCCGTCGACCACCGCGGCACCGAACAACTCATCGCCGAATACGGGCTACCCGCGGTCATTCTGCGCAACGGCTGGTACGTCGAAAACTACACCGAGAACCTCGCCACCGACCTCGCCACCGGCGTGCACCTCGGCAGCGCCGGGGAAGGGCGTGTCGCTGCGGCGCCACGCCGGGACTATGCGGCTGCGGCGGCCGAAGTCATGACATCGACCGAATACACCGACCGGACCTTGGAACTGGCCGGCGACAGCGGATTCACCATGGCCGAGCTGACCGAAACGGTGACCATGGTGAGCGGCAAACCCGTCATCTACACGGACCTGAGCTCCGGTGAGCACGTCAAGGCCCTCGTGGACGCGGGCCTACCCGAACAGGCCGCCGAACTCTACGCCGACTGGGATGCGGGCATCGCACGCGGTGATCTCGACGTCGCCGGGCACATGCTCCGCAAAATCATCGGGCGGGATACGACGCCACTGGCTCAGGCGGTCACCGACGCCATCAACGGCGGTTCGTACGGCCAACCCAGTTTGTTACCGTCGGTTTCGGCCCGGTGGCGGGCCTCGAAACTTATCGTGATCCCATGGTCAACTTCGCTTCAGCGGTACCGATTCTTCCCGTCAGCGATCTTGAGTCCGCCGTCTCCAACTACGAGGAGCTTGGCTTCGACGTCACTCCGCACGAAGGCGGCGGCTACGCGTTCGCGCTACGCGACGAGGTCGCCGTGCATCTGGGACAGGTCCCCGAGACGGACCCGCTCAGTTCCCAGGTCGCGATCTACCTGTACGTCGACGACGCCGATGCCCTCGCATCGTTGTGGGAGGACAAGCCCGGAAAAGTCGTACATCCCGTCGACACCGAGTACGGCATGCGTGAGGGCGCCTATCTGGACGAAGACGGCAATCTCATCCGGTTCGGCTCACAAAACCAGGGGGTCGGCAACCCGGACAACGGCCGACAGGGCGAACCGAACGAGTAGGCGTTCACCACGGGCCCGTTCTTCGTGGGGCGCCGAGACGTCGTGGTGATCGAACCGATGCGGTATTGAACACCGGGGCCGAAAGAAGCATCACCGGAGAACGGGCAGGCCGTTCGGTTTCGAGAGTGCTTCCGCGACGGGCGTTTTCATCGTTGTGCACCCGGACTTCCGCAGCACGACCGCACCCGGCCGATCACCATCGGCGTGGGACGTCTCGACGTGCCCGCGAACTCACCGGTGAAACCACGGCGTTGACACACACATCACGCCACGAGTGATGCCGGTAACCCGACTCCCCCTCGCGACGGTCCAATGATCGCAGCGACCGCGCGTTGGCCGGTGGGGGACCCCGATGTTGCGTTCGAAGGTGTTCGCGGAACACGCGACCGCTACTACGCCTTTGACGAACCGTTGGCCTACCGCCGATATGCGCGGCCTCCGTCGGCCGGTCGAGTGCGATCGTCGACTCGACCGGCCGACGGAGGCCGGAAACATCACAGGCACCGTCGACGCCGTGTCCCGCAACACCCGAGGCGCAACACCCGCCGACGACAACATCGCTGCCGCGTCGTGGCCATCGACGCGACACCGTCGTGGCCTCACCCCATCGCATTCGTTCCGCAGTTGACGGCGGTTGGTCCACTCGACCGTCGACACTCTGTCGACGTCGACGGCGGTATCGCGTCAGTAGCCGTCGTCGCGGCCGGGTTCGAGACTCGGCGGAGTCCGACCGAGTAGACCACGGCCGTCCGGGTCGCCCGGCGGGTCGATGCCCGGTGGGTCCTCCGGCTCGGTGGGCAGCCCCGGGCCCGGGTCGGACGGGTCGTCACCGGGTGGGTCGTCCCCGGGCCGGTCGTCACCCGGACCGTCGCCCGGGTCGCCGCCGGGATCGTCTCCCGGGCCCGAACCGGGGCCGTCGTTGTGGGTGTATCCGTTGCCGACCAGGTCTTCCGGTGGCGTGAACTCCCCGGACGGGTCGGCCCTCCATCCTGCGGCAAGGATCTGACCGGACACGTTGGTCGGCATGACCGTCGTGCCGCCCGGCAGGAAGTTCGTCGGGTCGTCGGGGTCGGCCATGAACGACGCGACCGCGTGGTTGGGAGTGAAGCCGGTGAACCAGGCCGTCGAGTCACCGTCGGTGGTACCGGTCTTGCCCGCGACGGGCCCACCGACCATGCCGGCCAGTTGCGTCGCGGTCCCGCCCGAGCACGATCCCTTCGCGGCGCCGTAACCGGTCGTGCAACGGGACGCGTCGACGGCTGCACGTGCGACCTCGACGTCGAGGATGCGTTCGGACTCCACCGTGAACGCGACCTCGTTGCCGTTGACGTCGTGAAGTTCGTCGATCGGTGTCGGCTCGGTGTACATCCCGTCGGCGGCCAACGTCGCGTAGGCGGCGGCCATGTCCATCGGCGTGACCGAGGCCACTCCGAGCGTGAAAGAGCCCCAATCGATGGCGTTGTCGGCCTGCTGCTGGTCGACATCGGTGGTCCACGTCAAACCGAGGCGTTCGGCGACCTCGACCGCTTTATCGGCGCCGACACGTTCCTCCAGCTGGACGAAATAGGTGTTGACGGAACGGCCGAAGGCGCCCCACATGTTGTGGGTGCCGGTCATCGAGGGATTGTCGTTGCTGGGGCACCAGTAAATGCCGCACGAGGAGTTTCCGCCGCCGCCGACATATTTCGACGTGTAGCGGTGAGGCGAATAAATGGACGTGTCCAGCTTCATGTCGTCCTCAAGGGCCGCCAGCATTGTGAACATTTTGAACGTGGAACCGGCCTGGTAACCGTGGAAGTCGCTACCACCCGACAACAACGGGTTGGTCGTATTCGGGTAGTTGTCGCCCGTGTTGTTCTCCACGTTGGGGCTGTAGTTGCGGTTGACGGCCATCACCTTGATGTGGCCGGTGCCGGGTTCCACCACGACCGAGCCCAATGCGTACGGGGAGTCCTTCGACTGGTTGGCGGCGATGGCGTCCTCGGCTGCGGCTTGAAGGTCGAGGTCGAGGGAGGACGTGATTTCGAACCCGCCACCGTTCAACAGAGCGAGGCGCTCCTGCGGAGTGGAACCGAAGCGCGGCTGCTGCGCCCACCAGGATTCGAAATAGTCGGCGAAGAAACCGTATTCGCTGTTGGCCGCTCCCGACGCGTGCCCCGGCAGTGTTCCCGGGTTGAGGGGCAGCTCCTCCCCCTGGGTTTCGAGGGTTTCTCCGGCGGTGATGAAACCGGCGTCGTTCATCCGATCAAGGACGTAGTTGCGGCGATGTTCTGCAGCACCGGCGTCACCCGATATCGGGTCGTATTCGCTGGGCGACTGAACAAGCCCCGCCAGCATGGCGGCCTCGTTGAGTTCGAGCTCGTCGGCACTCTTACCGAAGTAGATCCTCGACGCCGAACCGACGCCGTAGGCACCGTGACCGAAGTAGACGGTATTGAGATAGTTGGTGAGAATCTCGTCCTTGGACATGTTGCGCTCCACCGCCAGGGCGTACCGCATCTCCCGGATCTTGCGATCGGGCGTCGTCTCCACGGCGGCCTGGGCCTCTTCGGGCGTCGCCGCGGTGTAGGCGAGAACCTGCCGGACGTACTGCATCGTGATGGTGGACGCGCCTTCGGCGACCCCGCCGGAGGAGAAGTTCGACAACAGGGCTCTCAGGATGCCCTTCGAGTCGACGCCGTTGTGCTCGTAGAACCGGACGTCCTCGGTGGCGACGATGGCTTCCTTGAGGACGTCGGAGATTTCGTCGGATTCGGTGTTGATCCGATACTGGTCACCAAAGGTGGCGATGACGGTTGAGCCGTCCGACGCGTACAGCGTTGATGCTTCGGGCACCTGCGGTAGTGAAAAATTCTCCGGCAACGACGTGAACCCGTCGGCCCCGGCCTTCACCGCCAATCCCGCGACCAACACCACGGGAAGCAACCCGATCGCCAACACCAGGCCCGCTATGACCGAGATCCGCCCCAGCCGTGCTGCCGCCCGTCGCTGTTCTCGCTGTCTTATCTTCTTTGTTGACGGCAACACTGCGCCACCTGCTTCGCCCACTCGGCTACCTCCGCGCACAACGGTACGTGGAATGGACGCCACCGCTCCTTGATCGGTTGCCCCGGTGTTCTCTTTTCCCCTGAGATGTCACCACGTCAAGGCGAGCGCCCCGAGCCAGATTAGCAGCGGCCCGGCGAGGCTGACGGCCACCGCCCCGGCCCGGAGACGGCCGGGGAACCGCCAGGCACCGGTGGCCCACGCGATGGCGAAGCCGGTCGCGATCACAAGCCCCAGACCAACGCTCCAGCGCAACAGCAGCCCCAGGTCGTCACCGATGTAGACGGACGTCGACCGGTGGGAGACCACCTGCCCGGTAACCGTTTCGCCCGCCCGTTCGGCGTGGGTGTCGCCCGAAATACGAAGAACCGGTTGCGTTTCGCCACCCGAATGGGGGACGAACCGGCCTTGGCAGCGCGGTGCGAACCCCTCCGTGTCGCATTCGGCCACCGTCACCGTGCCGGTGACCTCGTGCCCGGTGTACAGCCAGAACGGTTCGGCGGACACCCAACTGAAAAACGCCGCCACACCGGTCAGCAGAATCACCATCGGCAGCATGACCTGCGGGCGGCGTGGCGGTTTCACTCTCTTGGTGCGTGCCGACACCGAGCTCTTAGGCCTCGATTTCGGCTTCTGTGTCCACGCTTCGTGAAGACGTTGCGTCGCATACAGGGATCCGGTCACGGCCGGTTGGGGCGCGGTGTCGTCGAGCCCGGACCTCCCGTCGGGAACGCTCGGTTCTCCGGACACCACCAGCGGCTCGGTGATCGGACGGTCGATGCGCTGAATCGCATACGGCCCACCGCTCATGTACAGAGAAGGACCGTCTCCGGCAGGTGTCGGCGGGGCGGACGCGTCCGGATCGTCGGCGTCCAGGTCGGCCCCCCATCGAGTCGGATCGACCGGCGGTCGAGGGAGCATCTCGTCCTCTACGGCGGGTTCGCCGGAGGGCCGCTGTGGTCCGGTAAAATCCGACATTACGGTATTTCACACCGTCGAAGCCGTGACGTGGCGCATTGTGGGGTGCCCGGGCGTGCCGTGGTTGCGCGCAACCGTCTATCGACGTCAAACTAAGATCGGCGACTATGAGTCATGTTCTGTCCGCGGTGGCCTGGCCTTACGCCAACGGTCCCCGCCACATAGGTCACGTATCCGGCTTCGGGGTCCCCGCCGACATCTTCAGCCGTTACATGCGCATGGCCGGACACGACGTGCTCATGGTTTCGGGCACCGACGAACACGGGACCCCGATCCTGGTGCAGGCCGACGAGGAGGGCCTCAGCGCGCGGGAGGCCGCCGACAAGTACAACCGCGTCATCGTCGAAGACCTGCACGCGCTCGGCATGTCCTACGACCTGTTCACCAGGACCACCACCGGCAACCACTACCTGACCGTGCAGCAGATCTTCACCGCGCTCCACGACAACGGGTACATCCTCACCAAGACGACGATGGGCGCGATCTCCCCGTCGACGGGCCGCACCCTGCCGGACCGTTACATCGAGGGAACCTGTCCGATCTGCGGTGACGACGGTGCACGCGGCGACCAATGCGACAACTGCGGCAACCAGCTGGACCCCGAGGACCTCGTCGACCCGAAGTCACGCATCAACGGTGAAACGCCGAAGTTCGTCGAAGAGGAGCACTTCTTTCTCGACCTGCCGGCGTTCGGTGACGCGTTGAACGCCTGGCTGGACACCCGGTCCGATTGGCGCCCCAACGTGGTCCGCTTCACCCGCAACCTTCTCGACGATCTCAAGCCACGCGCGATCTCGCGTGACCTCGACTGGGGCGTCCCGGTGCCCGTGGACGGCTGGCGCGATCGCACCGACAAAAAGCTCTACGTGTGGTTCGACGCCGTGATCGGCTACCTGTCGGCCAGTATCGAATGGGCGCGCCGCAGCGGTGACCCCGACGCGTGGAAGAAATGGTGGCGTGACCCGCAGGCCCTGTCCTACTACTTCATGGGCAAGGACAACATCGTCTTCCACTCCGAGATCTGGCCCGCGATCCTGTTGGGCAACAACGGGGAAGGCGCCACCGGAGGCACCGCCGGCGAACTGGGCACCCTCAACCTGCCCACCGAAGTAGTCTCCAGCGAATTTCTGACGATGGAGGGCAAAAAGTTCTCCTCTTCGCGACGCATCGTCATCTTCGTGAGGGACTTCCTGGAACGCTACGACGCCGACGCACTGCGGTACTTCATCGCCGTCGCAGGACCCGAGAACCAGGACACCGACTTCACGTGGGCGGAGTTCGTACGACGCAACAACGACGAACTCGTCGCCGGTTGGGGCAACCTCGTGAACCGGTCGGTCGCCATGGCCGCCAAGAACTTCGGCGAAATCCCGGCCGCCGGTGAACTCACCGACCTCGACAAGAACGTGCTGCAGACGACGCAGGCCGCGTTCGCCTCCGTCGGTGAACTGATCGCCGCCAACCGCATCAAGTCCGCCATCGGTGAGGCGATGAAAACGGTGGGCGCGGTCAACAAGTACCTCGCCGACACGACTCCTTGGAAGTTGAAGGAGGACCGCGACCGGATGGCGACGGTCCTGCACGTCGCGTTGCAGGCCGTCGACGACTGCAAAACCATGCTCGCGCCGTTCCTGCCGTTCTCGGCGCAGAAGGTCCACGAGTTGTTGGGCGGCGAAGGCGTGTTCGCGCCGATGCCGCGCATCGAGGACGTCGAGGAGCTCGACGGCACCGGCCCGTTGGCCGGTGACACCTACCCGATCCTGACCGGCGACTACTCGCAGACACCCGGCTGGGAGTCCCGCCCGATCAAGGTCGGACACGCGCTGTCCAAACCGACACCGATCTTCACCAAACTCGATCCGTCGATCGTCGACGAGGAAATCGCGCGCCTCGAGGGGTAGGTGTGGCGATTCGTTACGCCGACGAGCGCATGCGGGGCCGCGACCGAGTCGCGGCCCCGTCGCGTTGTCGCGTGTCACGACAAGGCGCCCGCACGGTTCGGTCGTAACACGGCCGAAGACAGCCGGCCGCACCGTTACGAGGCCGTCGCGCCGTTGTGAACAGCCGTTCGGGTCGAGGGAATGCAAGGTGGAGAAGGTCTTCGCATACCGATGTCGTGTGCACGACTATTCGACAACACTGCGAGAGGCCTCGGGCACCGTGCAATGTCGGGGGCTTTCTGTTGCGTCGGGGTGGCGGGTAGGAGTCCGATGGTCAGGGCGGCGGTGGTCGACCCGAGACGGGTGATGAGCACGGTTGCTTCACCGGAGGGACGCAACATCACGGTGAGTGATTCCTGATGCACGCAGAATACCGTCCCGAGTTGTGCATTTACATACCCAAATCTTGCTGTTTATGGTGATCGTTTCCCCTCGCCCCGACGCTCACACGCTTGACGCGTAGGTGCATGATCTGGTGCAACACCTCGCCCGTGTGCCCACTTCTTCTGCCCCGAGGATGCTGCGATGGAAAACGATCTTCCGGCGATACGCCGATGCGGATCCGCCATACAGGATTGCGGTCGCGCCGTCAGCGATCACTTGACCGACAACACCGACGGTCTCACCGTCTCCGGCAACACCGGCTTCGTCACCGTCGGCGAAGTCGCCGCCATCACCCCCGACTGGACCGATCAACTGTCCGGCTTCAGTCGTCGACTCACCTCCATCGGCCGCATCATGAAGGTGTCGGCAGACGACTTCGACGAAGGCGACGTCGAAACCGCCCTACGCATCCAAGAGTCGGAACCGCAGGTGACGTGACCATGGTTGGATTCGCAGAGCTGAAAGCAGCCGACCCCGCCGCGTTCCGTCTGACCGCGACCGCCTACGAAGACCTCGCCGGAGTCGTCGACGCCCAATTGGACCCGTTGCGCACCAACGGAGAGTCACTGAACAACGCGTGGAGCGGCAACGACCAGGTCGGTGGGACCGCAGCCGTCGAGGCGGTTCGCGACCAGCACGACCGCGCGACGATCGCTCAGGCGGACCTGGTGGGTGTCGCCGGAGAACTGAACACGTTGGCCGACGTGGTCGAATTGTCCCAGCAGCGCCTCAACGACGCTCTCGACCGCGCCAAGAGTTTCGCGATCGTGGCCGAAGACGGAAGTTCGATCAGGCTCAACATCGAGGCGCTGCAACAACGCGGTGTGAAGCCCTCCGACCTCAAGCACTACATGACGTCGATGCAGACCATCGCCGACGACATCAGCGACGCGCTCACCACCGCCACCGAAGCCGACGAGACCGCCCGTACCCGGATCAGTCTGCTCACACCGACGTTGACGAGCAACCCGCCCTCCGCCGACGACGTGCCCGAGCCGGAGGATCACTGGAACCCCGAGCAGGTCAACGAGTGGTGGCACGGCTTGACGCCCGAACAACGGCAGAGCCTGTTGATGAACCGTCCCGACCTGATCGGACCGCTCGACGGCGTGCCCACCGTCTATCGGGACGTCGCCAACCGCGCGTTGCTCGACGAACAGTTGAACGACGTGGAGGCGGCGTTGGCCGACGACCCGGACAACAAACGGCTTCTGGGCATCCAGGAGGGTCTTCTGGAGATTCGTGAACGGCTGGAAAGCGACCACGGTTCCGCCGGTTACGACGACCGCGGTTACCTCCTGTTGATCGACTCCTCCGGTGACGGTCAAGCCGTTGTCGCCGTGGGGAACCCGGATGTGGCCGACAATGTGGTCACTTTCGTTCCGGGCACCGGTGCCGAATTGTCGACCGCTTCGGGTGACGTCGCCAGGGTCGACCGTATGGTCGCCGACGCGAACCTGCTCGACCCCGGATCCACGGCCGGGATCATGTGGCTGGGTTACGACGCGCCCGACAACGTCGCGTTGGCGGCGGATCCGTCGTATGCAAACGACGCCGAAGCCGACCTTCAGCGTTTCCAATGGGGTATGGAGGTCACGCAGGGCGGCCCGGACGAAGTTCTCAACACGACGATGGGGCACTCGTACGGCAGCACGGTGGTCGGTCACTCGGCGGCTGAAGGCGACGGTTTGCGCACCGACCAGATCGTCCTCGTCGGCAGCCCGGGTGTGGGAACCGATCATGCCTCGGACCTACAGATCGGCGCGGAGAACGTGTACGCGACGACGGCCCCCAACGACCTGATCCATATTGTCCCCGATGCGTCGTGGGCCCACGGGACCGCGCCGATCATGGAGAGTTTCGGTGCCGAGGTGTTCGAAACCCCCCGCCACGACGGCAGCCGGTCCGAGGCCCACAGCGCGTACTGGGACGAGGGCAACCCGGCCCGCGATTCGATGGCGCTCATCATCACCGGTGACGGCGATGAGGTTCAACGCACCGACTATCACGAACGCTGGTACCAGTGGCGACCGTGGAACTGATCCGATCGGGTGTGTCCGTCTTACCGGACGCACCCGGATCATCGGCGGGTTTTTTCCTCGTCGGTGTGTACGCGGGCGGCGCCGCATTCGCTCAGAACCGCGTTGGCCTTCTCGGCCAACCGGTCGTCGCCCGACATGACCGCGCCCAGGTGAACGGCGCGTGCCTTCCCGACCCGGTCGCCGCAGGCGGCGAATTCGGTTTCGGCGGACCGGACGTCTCGCAGCGCCCGGTCCACGTCGCCCCGGTTTCGGTGGATCCGACCCCGGACGAACACCGCTCGGGCGTGGAGCAGCCTGTACCCGTATCGGTCGGCCAGACGCAGTGCCGTCTCGGCCGACGTGAGTGCGTCGCCGGGCCGTTTCAACGCCAGGCGGGCGTGCGCCCCCACGAGGTGCGCGTCGGTCTCGATCTGCGCGAGCGACGTTTCCCGGGCATAGCGGGCGGCGGCTGAGGCCAGTCCGTCTGCTTCTTCGGCGTCGCCGGTGCACCACGCCAACGTCACCATTGCACGCGGCACATACAGTTCGGACGTTCCTTTTTGCAGGTGTTCGTACGACTCGACGGCGTGAGCCCTGGCCGCGACGACATCACCGCGTTCTATATGGATTCTTGCTAGGACGTCGAGCACGTACGACTTCGACATGCGGTGCGCCGCAGCGTATTGCAAAGCCCGCTGTGCATGTTCGGTGGCCGCTGCCAGGTCACCCGTTTCGCGGCAGGTCACCGCGAGGTTCCACAGGGCGGGCGCCAGTTTCGGTCCTGTAAGCGTGTCGACCAACTGTTCGAGCAGACGTCGGGATGTGGCTGTATCGCCTCGTTCCCGATGGATCGAGCCCAGGACGTTCACCCCGATCATGCGGTGCCGATCCGTCGGGTCCGGGACCGCCAGAGCCTCCTCTGCGCGCCGAACGGCCTCGTCGAGCCGACCGGAACGGTAGTACAGTTCGGCCAGGTCCAGTTGAATCGTCGACCGCAAGGCGTCACGGCGGGTATCCGCGAGAGCCGCCAACAGCAGTTTTTCCGCGCCTGCCGGGTCACCCAGGAATTTGATCCTCCGGGCCAGTGTCGTCCGCAGAACCACCGTCGCATCGTGTTCACCGGCGGTCGTGGCGGCTTTCAGCCCCAGTTCGATCAGTTCGCTGTGCACCGGGCGGTCCATACCGCGTTCCAGGTACAGACGCATCGCGTCGACCAACAACCAGGCCGCGGCGTTCTCGACCGCGACGGCGCGTCTGATCGCGGCGACCAGGTTGTCGACCTCGTTGCGAAACCACGTGATGGCGGCCTCTCCACTGGAAAAGGTCGGCACGTCGACGCCGGCAGTCACCGCCGGTGCGGGCAGCTGTAGACCGCCCGCGCTGATCGCCTCCGAGGCACGGCGCGCACTGTGGACATACCAGTCGAACAAACGGCTCTGCGCATCCGAGGTTTCGAGCTCGTCGAACCACTCGGCCGCGTAGTCGCACAGGCGGCCACGCACCGCATAGGAGTCGGGTGCCGTCTTAACGATCAAACGGGCCTCCTCCAACGTCCGCAACGCCACATCGGCGTCCGCCGAGTCCATGGCCGCCATGCAGGCGACGGCACGTCCCGGCGCGCTCGACCCGGGAACCGACCCGAGACACCCGAACACCGTGCGAGCCCGCTCGTCGAGCCGGGAGAAGACGTGGTCGAAGACCGCCCGGACCGGGTCGTCGTGGCGGAAGCCCAACGCGTCTACGTAGTCGCAAAGCCGTTCGTCGTCGTCAAGCCCGGCGCAGGCCAGCTTCAACGCCAACGGGAAACCGGCGCAGACCGTCACCAACCGATCCGCGGCCGTCGGTTCGGCCGTCGCCCGCTCACCCAGCAGCGCCGCCAACAAACCCATCGAGTCCGCACGAGACAATCCCGGCACGGTAACCCGTCGTGCGTCCTGAAGGGCCACCAAACCCGACAGGGCATGACGACTGGTCACCACCACCAGGCTTCCCGCGCCGGTGGGAGTCAACGTACGCACCACATCCGGATCGGCGACGTCGTCAAGCACCAGCAACAGTCGACGATTCGCCGTACGCGAGCGGTACAGGGCCAACCGGTCGTCGACGTCGGCGGGAATCGACGGGCCGGTAACCCCCAACGCCGTCAACAACCGCGCCAACACATCGCTCATGGTGTCGACCGAGCGATCACCGTGCAGATGCTCGAACAGTCGCCCGTCGGGAAAGTCGTCGACGATCCGATGTGCCCAGTTCAACGCCAGGGTCGTCTTCCCGACCCCGGCTTCGCCGGTGACGAGCACGATCTGGACCGTATCGTCACGGCTGTCGGCGAACAAAGCGTCCAGTTCACGCATCGGGCCGTCCCGCCCGGTCGGGTGTGCAGCCGTCGGCATCATCGGAGACGGCGACGGCGACGACAACGCCGACTCGGGCTGAAGATTCGGGTCCTGCCTAAGAATCCGCCGTTGCATGCGACGCAACCGAGCCGACGGCTCGACGCCGAACTCGTCACGCAACCGGGCGACGGTTTCGGAGTACAACGCCAACGCGTCGGCCTGCCTACCCGACAGGAACACGGCGCGCATCAGCTCGGCGATCAACGGTTCCTCACGCGGATAGGCGACCACAGCTTCGGTCAGTTCACCGATGACGGCGCCGTGACCGCCCGCGTCGAGCTCCGCCGCGTACAGGTTACGTAGGTTCGCGACGTGTTCCCGTGTCAAGGCGGCACGAACCCGGTCCGCCCAGGCGGTTTCGATATGCGCCAGGGGACGGTCACGCCACAGGGCGACAGCTCGGCGCCAACAGTCGACGGCCCCACCGATGTCACCGATGTCGTGCAAGGACGACGCCTTGGCGGCCAGGTCACGCATCACGAACAGGTCGATCGCTCCGTCGTCGACTTCCAAGCGGTAACCGTTGCCGGCGCCGCGTTGAATCGACGCGTCGGGGACCGTGGCGATCAATCGCCGAAGGCGGGCCACATAGCTGTACAGGGCGCTGCGCGACGACGGCGGCGGCTCACTCCCCCATGCGCGCAGAATCAATGCCGACTGCGGGACCGAACGACGTGGAGAAACGGCCAACGCCGCCAAGATCGCCGCCTGTTTCGCCGGGCCGGCGCGACACCATCGCTTCTCGACCAAAACCTCAACGGATCCGAGGATACGGAGAAACACTGCGCACCTTCTCTAACGGGCTTAAGCAAGATTATGCAAGATACGGACTGGATTTCATCTTTACCGTGTGAGCCTTGGGGCCGAAAAGGTCGTTCCATCGTCTTAGCCGATCTGAGGCGATGGGGCGACCGCCCCCATATAACGGCGGTACACGGGTCGCCGAATCGTTTCACCGATATTTCATTCTCATGAATCGTTTTCTCGTTATTCGGCCTTGAACGGCCGTCCGCGTGAACGCGCCGAAAAACCGTGTCCACCCGAGGCCGTCGTACACCTCCAGAACACCGCGGACGGATTCACTCACATCACCGGGCATCTCGATCTTGCCGTCAACTCACCGAACAAGATTGTGCAAGGTTGACGATGGATCCACCGGATACCTTATGCGCATTGGGGCCGAAAGGCCGCCTCGTTTCCTCAGCAGATCTGAGAAAACGAGGCGGCCCACCCCCACATTCACCGCTAGGGCACGGAAACCCCACCGAACGTATTCGCGGCAACGACATTCCGTGATCCCGTCAACCGCGACGCGAACCATTCGATGGTGTCGTTCAACAACGCGACACGGGCGTTTCTCGTCCGAAGCACATGCCCTTCGTCGGCGAACATCGTCAATTCCGCGGGAACACCCGCCGCCCGCAATGCACGATGCAGCGTCAAAGCCTGATGCGACGGCACTTTACGGTCTTTGTCACCGTGCACGATCAGAGTCGGTGTCCGGGTTCCGCTCAGATGAGTCACCGGCGAAATCGCGTCGAACCCGGCACGGTCGGGAAAACGCGCGTCGGGAACAAACCCCTCCCAGACCGGCCCCATCGGCGACGAACCGATGAAACTGTAATAGTCGCTAATGCCCGCACCGACCACGGCGGCAGCAAAACGGTTACTCCGTGCGATCGCCCAAGCGGTGAGGTAACCCCCGTAGCTCCAGCCGCCCACGCCCAACGCCGTCGGGTCGGCCACGCCTCGGTCCACCATCGCGTCGACACCACTGAGGACGTCTCTCAGCGGAAGGTCGCCGAGGCTTCCCCGTACGGCGTGCGCATACGCCCAACCGCGCCCGGTCGAACCTCTCGGGTTCGGCAGGAAAACCGCCATGCCGCGTGCCGCCAACAGTTGCGCCCAGTCCATCCAGGAACCCAACCAACCGGCGCTCCAGTGGTAATGCGGACCGCCGTGCAGGTTCACGACCATCGGTCCCGGTCCGGTCCGTTCCGGCTCCACCAGCAAACCCGTAATCGTCGTACCGTCACTGTCCCACGCGACCTCGGAGACCGGGGCGGTGTGACGGTCACGTACCCACGGGTTGGCGTCGCTGACGCGACGACGCCGAGAACCGTTCCACACATACAGATCCGGCGCCGCATCGCAACGGCCGTCAACAGAAACGATACGACCACGCCTCCGGCCATAGGAGAAACGTGGTTGACCGGTCTCCATGTCCCCCAACGGTTGCGCCTCGCCAGGGCTGCTCCCCTGAAGCGGCACCCGCACGAGAGACGACCGGGTATTCGTAAACACCTGTGCCACGACCGCGTCGTCGGCGGCCCAATCGGCGGCCAGAACCGTCCCCGCCTCGTCGGGCAGCAGCACGTGTGCCGGGCCGCCCGTCAACGGCACCACAGCCGGACGGTGCCCGTGCTCGATCCCACCGAGGCTGAACAGCACCCGCGAACCGTCCGGAGACACCTCGAGGGTCCGGTCGCGACTGGTCGGCCTGCTGGCGCCCTCACACAGAACACGCTCGACAAGCCCGGAGCCGACGTCGAGGAGGACCAGCCGATCGTCGTCGGTCACCGCGACCACTTTCGCCGGATCCGGTGTGGCCGTGACGTTCAGCACGTCAACGGCCGTATCGACAAGCCGGGCCGCGCCACCCGGGACCTCAACGATCCACAGGCGACAACGTCCGCCACGGTTCGCGACAACGAGCATCCCCACCGGCCCCGACGCCAACATCCGGACCCGCCCG
Source organism: Candidatus Stackebrandtia excrementipullorum (assembly GCA_019113825.1). Lineage (GTDB taxonomy): Bacteria > Actinomycetota > Actinomycetes > Mycobacteriales > Micromonosporaceae > Stackebrandtia > Stackebrandtia excrementipullorum. The sequence continues at coordinate 27,273 of DXGR01000115.1, forward strand.
AGGTCGTCCGGCAACCGGACCGTCACCGTCCCCGCCGCATCCGGTCCCGTGAGGATCGCGCCGTTCGCGTCGACGTCGGCCACCAGCGCCACGTCACCGGCGGGGCTCCAGCACGGCTCGCTCCCGATATCGTGCACCACGAGTCGACGCTCGACCGGCTCACCGTCGAGCCGCGTCGTCACCAATTCCACCGTCTCCGGGCCGGTATGGACGGTCGCGACATGCGAACCGTCGGGCGACATCACCGGCCGCCCCAGCTCCACCAGTCCCGCGAGGTCCGCGGCCGACAACGGAACCGTCGTCGGCCGCGGTGCACCCATCACGTCAAACCCCATGCACTAGGCCAACATCAAATCGGACACGTCGGTCAACACCCGGGTCGCGGCCTGGACCGAACCGCAGTCGAACCACCATTCGGCGTTCACCTGGTGAGCCCGGTCGTTCTCGACCGCCTCGAGGCGCTCCCACAACGGGTGGGTCGAGACCTCTTCATAGGCGGCTTCCACGTCCTCGGGATTGGATCCCGCCGACCCCACGAAGTAGAACATGGTCGCCGCGTCGGCGTCGGTCAAACGCTCGATGCTCAGGTTGACCGAGTTACCGCCCTCCTCGGTCTCATCCTCCAAGTGCACGGGCAGGCCCAGATCGCCGAGGATCGCCGCCGAGCACGACCGCGTGTACACCCGCAGGTCGTCGACGGCACGAATGTTCAGCAACGACACCGGTTCTTCCTGCAGACCCGCGGCGTCCAGTTCACCGGCCAGGCCCTCAACCTGAGACTGGTAGTCGGCCAGGCTCGCGGCGACCTCGTCGGGTTTCCCGATGGCGTCACCGATCACGCCCAACGTCTCCTGCCAACGCATCGCGTCCATCGACACGGCGACGGTCGGCGCGATCTTCGACAGCTGCTCGTAGTCGGCTTCCACGAAGGAGCTGAGCCCGACGATCACGTCCGGGTTCAGCGTCATGATCTTCTCGATGTCGAGTTCGGTGAACCAACCGACGTTCTCGACGCCTTCGGTGTCGAATTCGTCCAGGTAGGACGGGAATGGCTCGCCGAACTGACGGTGAGAGGATCCGACGACGTTCGCGTCGGCGGCCAGGGCGGTCGGCAGCGAGTAATAGGGGTCGAGGGCCACCACGGTCTCCGGCGACACCGGGACCTCGGCCTCACCGAGCTCGTGTTGGACGGTGCGGGTTTCACCGTCCGCCTGGGCCGCGTCGCCGCCGCTGCCGCAGCCGGCCAGCACGACCCCCGATGTCAGCGCGGCGGCGACGACACGCCACAGCGAAGATTTAACGTTCATAATGGACCTTTCTTGACGGGAACGGATTCTTGGGGCCGAACCCGGCCGGGCACAGCCGATCGTCGACCGACCGGCACCACCAGGGGCGTCCCTGCGGTGGGATCGGAGAGGATGCGGCACTCGATACCGAAGACGTCGCGGACCAGGTCCTCGTCGACGATGTCGGCGGGCGGACCGTGCGCAACAATCCGACCGTCCTTCAGTGCCACCAGTCGGTGTGCGTACCGGCACGCCTGATTGAGGTCGTGCAACACCACCACGACGGTGCGTTGCCGTTCCTCGTGAAGCCGCAGCAGCAGCTCCATGACTTCGAGCTGATACGAGATGTCCAAAAAGGTTGTCGGCTCGTCCAGCAGCAGAGTGTCGGTTTCCTGCGCCAGGGCCATCGCGATCCACACCCGCTGCCGCTGACCGCCCGACAACTCGTCGACGAACCTGTCGCGCAGGTCGTCGGCGCCGGCCAACTTCAGCGCCCGATCGACGGCCTCCTCGTCGGAACGACTCCACTGAGACAGCCAGGTCTGGTGCGGATAGCGCCCACGCGCCACCAGATCTCCCACGACAAGCCCTTCGGGAGCCGTCGGCGACTGCGACAGCAGACCGAGGCGACGGGCCAGCGCCTTACCCGGCAACCGGGCGATGTCGGCGCCGTCCAACATGACCGCGCCCGCCTTCGGTGTAACCAGTCTCGCGATGCCCCGCAGCAGGGTCGACTTTCCGCAGCCGTTGGGGCCCACCAAGGCGGTGATCGCGTTGTCGGCGAGGTCCGCGGACAGGTCCGCTATCACCTGGCGACTGTCGTAGGCGAGGTCGAGGTTGCGTATGTCGATACCGGCCATCAACCGGCCTCCTGTCGGCCGACCCGCCGCAGCAGGTAAAGGAAATAAGGACCGCCCAGCAACGGCGTGATGACGCCCAACGGCAGGGACGCGGGGATCACATGCTGTACCAGCAAATCGGACACCAGAACCAACAGAGCACCCACGGCACCCGCCACCGGCAGAATCGCCGTGCCGGGCGCGTTCGCCAGCCGCCGGGCCATGTGCGGGGCGATGAACGCCACAAACGAGATGGGGCCGCAGATCGCGACCACGGACGCGGCCAACATGACGCCGACCGCCAACGTCGCCATACGCATACGTTTCGGGTCCGCGCCCAGCGCCTTCGCCGTGTCCTCCCCCAGCGTCATGGCTTCCATGGGGCGACGCAACAGCATCGCCGCCGGCACGAGGAACACGACCACGGTGGTGAGGAACCACATCGATGTCGGTGTCGCCTGATCGAGCGAACCGACCATCCACCGCACGGCCGCCTGAGCCCGCATGCTTTCGCCCTGCACCAACAGGTAGGAGACCCCTGCACGGCAGAACACGTCCACGCCGATACCGATCAACACGAGCCGGTACGGGGAGACGTGCCCGGAACGCGCGTTGAGATAGACGACTGCGGCGGCGGCGATCGCCCCGGCGAACGCACCCAACGGCAGGAACGCGACGTGGCTGGAGTAGATGGTCAACAGGGCGACGGCCACAAGACTCGCGCCGGTGTTGACGCCGATGATGTCGGGAGACACCAACGGGTTGCGGGCGAAACTTTGGAACAGCGCGCCGGACACCCCCAAAGCGATGCCGGCGAGGACCGCCACGGCGACGCGGGGAAGCCGAAGTTCCAGAACGACCAGATCGTATTGGCCGCTGCCCTGCCCGATCAGCGTCGCCGGGATTTCGGTAAACGGCACTTCGACCGCCCCGAGAGTCATGCCGTAGACGGCCAGCCCGACGGTGACGGCACCGGCCAACAACAGGATGACACCGATGCGCAGATCAAGGCGACGCGAGAACCGGCCGTTCCGGGTACGAACGGTACGACGGGCGCGGGGCCGAACGTCCGCCGTGCTTTGTCGACTCATGTGGACACCAACCGTCGACGTCGGATCAACAGAATGAACAGCGGGGCACCGATGACGGCCGTGGCGATGCCGACCTCGAGTTCGTCGGGACTGACCACGTAACGTCCCACGATGTCGGCCGCCAGCATCAGCACCGGCGCATACAGAACCGAGCACGCGACGATCCACCGGTAGTCCGGGCCGGTCACGGTGCGGACGAGGTGCGGCACCACCAGTCCCATGAAGGCGATCGGGCCGGCGGCGGCGACGGAACTGCCGGCCAACAACACGACCGCGGCAGCGGCGACGCCACGGACCACGACAACGCGCTGCCCCAGTGACGACGCCACGTCGTCGCCGAGAACGAGCACGTTGATCGCCGGAGCGGTCGCCAAGGCCGCTACCAGGCCGACGATCATGAACGGTGCCACCGCGGTCACGACCGACATGTCTCGTCCCGCAATGGAACCGACCATCCAGAACCGGAACTGGTCGAGTGTGCGTTCGTCCAGCAGGAGGACCGTCGACGTCGCCGACGACAGCAACGCCGCCACGACGGCGCCCGCCAGAGTCAACCGGACCGGGGTCATGGTGCCTCGGCCGCCGGAGCCGAGCCCGTACACGATGGCGGAAGCGGCCAGCGCACCCAACAGCCCAAACCAGACGTAGGACGTCGGGGCCGTGATACCGAGGACGGCAATGGCCACGATGATCGCCAGCGCCGCACCGGCGTTGACGCCGAGGATGCCCGGGTCGGCCAGCGGGTTGCGGCTCACCGCCTGCATAAGGGCACCGGCCACCGCCAGCGACGCACCGACGGCGATACCCACGAGGGTGCGGGGCAGCCGTAGTTCCCTCACGATGACGGCCTCATCGGACAATTCGCTCATCGGCGTCGACGAGAGCGCGGCCTGGATCGTCGACCAGTCGGTGTCGACGCTACCGAGCCGCAGGCTGGCGATCGCCGCCGCCAACAGTAGAATCAGGCCCAACACCATCCAGCCGAACCGCAGGATGGTGCGGTTGACGGTGGCGTCGGACGGTGTTCGGGTCTTCATCCTCGTCCTCGCTCGACCGTCGATACCGACCGGAAGAGACTATCTCAGGTTTGCCTAACCTAATAATTCGCGTCCCGCCTTTTGGCTCTCCACTCCCACCACCGCAGCGGGCAACGTCGGCGCTACACGTTTACACTGCCCAGGATGAACGCCGCAGCCGTCGATCACTCCGCATCCAGGCTGCGCAGCGACCGCACCGATCCCGTGGTGACCGAGGAGCTGCGCGCACGGTTGACCGGCGACCGCCCCACCGACCGACTGCGCTGCTGGATCACCGTCGCAACTGTCACCACATTCGCCGCCGTACTACGACTCATCGGGCTGACCCACCCCAAAGGTCTCATCTTCGATGAGATCTATTACGCCCAAGACGCCCATCAGCTCCTCGACCACGGCGTCGAATGGAACGTCGACTCCGACACCGGCTCCTACGTCGCCCACCCACCGTTCGGCAAATGGTGCATCGCCCTGGGCGAATGGCTCTTCGGGTACAACGAATTCGGATGGCGCATCGGCTCCGTCGTCGCAGGCGTCGCATCGGTCGTCCTCGTGATCCTGCTGGCCCGCAAACTCACCGGCTCCACAATGCTCGGCGGCGCGGCCGGCCTACTCATGTCCATGGACGGCCTACACTTCGTCCTGTCACGCACCGCGCTGCTCGACATCTTTCTCATGGTGTTCGTCCTCGCCGCGTTCTACTGCATCGTCCTCGACCGGGAACATCAACGCCGCCGCTGGTTGAAAGCCGTCGAAAACGGCATCGACCCGACCGCCGGAGACCGCCCCCACTTCACGATCCCGTGGTGGCGCGTAGCCGCCGGCGTCCTATCCGGACTCGCCATGGGCGTCAAATGGAGCGCCCTGTGGTTCATCCTGCTTCTTATCGTCGTCACCTACGTGTGGGAATACCAACTGCGCCGCACCCTGCGCACACCACGGCCACTCCGCGACACCCTCCTCGACGAAACCGGTTGGGTCACCGCCTTCGGCCTCCTGTCCGTCGGCACCTACCTGGCCACCTGGACCGGCTGGTTCGCCAGCGACGACGGCTCTTTCCGACACTGGCGCGCCGACCAGGGCATGGAGGAACCGCCCGTCCTCGGCGCCCTCCACAACCTGTGGGAATACCACGTCGACGTCCTCGAATTCCACGAAAACCTCAGCTCCGAACACACCTACCAGTCATGGCCCTGGCAGTGGCTCCTCAATGTCCGACCCGTCGTCTTCTTCTGGTCCTCCGACGTCGACTGTGGAACAGAACGCTGCGCCTCCGAAGTCCTCCTCCTCGGCACACCACTGCTGTGGTGGGCGTTCATCCCCGCGCTCATCGCGGTCCTGTGGTGGGCCGTCGTCAAACGCGACTGGCGCGCGTGGGCCATCCTCGCCGGCGTCTTCGCCGGAATCGCACCATGGCTGCTCTACCCCGACCGCACCATGTTCTTCTTCTACGCGATCCCCGCCCAGCCGTTCCTCGTCATGGCGGTCGTGTTCGCCATGGGCATGGCCATCGGGCCGCGCACCGCATCACCGGAACGCCGTCTCACCGGGGCACTCGCCTGCGCGGGCTTCATGGTGCTCGTGGCGTTGTGTTTCGCGTACTTCTGGCCGCTCTACACCGGTCAGGTCATGCCCTACGACGACTGGCACGCCCGCATCTGGCTGGGGTCCAACTGGATCTAGGGGCTGTCAGGCCGTGTGTTAATGTGAGCGTCGGTTTCTCGACCGGAACAACGAAACGTGCACGACGTCACGATTCACCGTTCACGACGGGAACCGAGGTTCCGGGGCTGTGGCGCAGTTGGTAGCGCGCTTCGTTCGCAACGAAGAGGCCAGGGGTTCGAATCCCCTCAGCTCCACCAGAAGGTCGTTGTTCAAACCAGCGACATCACCGGTTTGAGTTCCAGATTCCGTCGTCCGTCCTTGGTGGTGGACGGCGAGGGTCTGGATGTCGGGGTTGAAGAACACGTTGAACGGCACGCCGGGTTCGCCGTGGATGGTGTCGTCGTCGGTGACGATGAGCTTGTCGAAGAAGGCCTGATTGGCGATCCGGCGCAGTGAGTCGTCGATGCTCATGTAGATGGCATGCATGTCGCCTGCGAGGGCGAGGCAGTCCTCCAGGTGCGCTTTGGCTTGTTCATACTCGATGTCTCCGGCGTTGATCTGGGCGTCGAGGAAGGCGAGCCGTCGGGCGATGCGGTCCTGCTCGCTCCCCAGGAGGTCGAGGGGCACGGCGCCGGCGTAGTGGGCCTGCATGAGCTTCTGGCGTTCATCGCGGAGTGCGTCGCGTTCGATCTTGTACGCCTGGGCTTCCTGTCTGGCGACTTCGTGGAGCCGGTCGAACTCGCTGGTGACCAGCTCGCGCAGCGCATGAAGGACGTGTTCGGGTATCTGCACGTGCCGGTAGTAGTCCTCGACGGCGGCTTCGATGTCGGGCACGAACATGGACTTGCGTTCGCAGTTGGTGCGCTTGGCGTGCCGTCCGGTGCACATGAAGTAGGGGTAGACGACCCCGCGGCGGCTCTTGGCGTTGGTCAGCGTGAGCCGGGACCCGCACTGCCCGCAGTACAGGGTGCCTTTGAGGTAATGGTCATGGGACTGGGTCTTCTCCCCGGAGGTCTGATGGGCGGTGAGCACGGCCTGGACTCGGTACCAGACCTCGGGCGCGACCAGGGGTTCGTGCAAGCCGTCGTAGCTGGCGCCGCGGAACCGGACGCTGCCCTTGTAGTAGGGGTTGGTCAGCATCTTGTGGATCGTGGACAGCACCGGCGCTTTGGAGGGCCGCTTCGGGGTCGGCACGGTGGTCAGGCCACGATCGATGAGTTCCTCGCGCAGGCTGATCGTGGAGTAGTTGCCGGTGGCGTAGGCCTCGAACGCCCACTTGACCAGGGGTGCCCGCTCGGGGTCGACCTCGACGGTGCGGACCTCGCGTCCGAGTTCGTCACGGCGGGTGACGTTGAGATAGCCCATCGGGGCTTTGCCGTTGGTGCCGCCGCCCTGGGCTTTCTGGTTCATGCCCTTGGAGACTTCACCGGCGAGGTTGCGGGAGTAGAACTCCGCGATGGTGGACATGATGCCGTGCAGCAGCATCCCCGAGGGGGTCTCGTCGATGTTCTCGGTCGCGGAGACGAGCATGACGCCGGCCTCTTTGAGGGCCAGGTGGATAGTCACGTCGTCGGCGCGGTTGCGGGCGAGCCGGTCGACCTCGTGGTCGATGCAGTAGGCGACCTGGTGGGTCTTGACGTACTCGATCATCCGCATCAGCTCGGGCCGGTCGGCCCTGCGGGCGGACTCGCCGGCGTCGATGAACTCTTCGATGATGATCGCGTTCAGCTCGCGTGCCTTGCGCAGGTTGGCCTCGCGCTGGGCGGGGATCGAGAAGCCCTCGTCCCGTCCGCCCTTGGAGGCCTGCTCCTTGGTGGACACACGCAGGTAGGAGACCGCGAGCGTGGTGGTCTCACCGACGCGATCCAGAGCCTCGGTGGCAGGTGGGAGTGATGTCGTGGTGGTCATGGGTCGTGTTTCCTTCCCCAGTGAGTTGGGGCCAGCACGAGCGGTCGCGGGACCGCTGGTGCGGTGCGACTCGTAAAGGGGAAACACGACCCGGCGGCTCCGAGGGAGCGAGCCGGGTAAGCCACGAAGGCCAAACAGGACTGCGCACCACGACCGAACCCGTGGGTTCAGCCGTTGGCTTCTTGCTGCTCTGATTCTACCTCGTCGCCTCCGACGGGCCCATGACCGTAAGGACCGGTCGGGAGAGTCTGCCCGGTGCTGTCTGGTTCAGGGCGGTGGTGTTCGGTGCGGGCGACGGCCATGCCGATGAAGAGTTGCGCGAGCTGATGCAGGTCCGGGCTCTGACGCGGCTCGGCGGCGATGCGGTAGTCGCGCATCCTGGCGGGCAACCGCTCGTCCCTGCCGTGTATCTCTCGGCGGGTCACGGGACTTCTCCTGTCTGCTCATCGAGGGTGCGGAAGAACGCCTCCTCGGCTTCGCGACGGGCTTCGACCTGCTCGAACACGAACTGCACGAAGTCCTCGCCGCGGTCGGCGATGATGATGTCCTCCACCGGAGGTGCCGGGTCTTCACCGGGCCATACGGTCTGACGGGTGCTCCGGTCGCGATCCAGGCGGGTGCCAGAAGCGGCGACCCACTCGCGCAGCCGATTGCGGGCATCGGCGAAGTCGCGGTGCCACCCGGCCGGCGCGGACCCGTTCTGCTCGGGGTCATAGGCGCACAACCAGTGGATGTGCAGCGCGGACAGTTCCCACACCAGCTCGGGGTGCCGGTGCCAGAACGGCGGCAGCACGCTGACGGGAAGCCCGTAGGTGCGGCGCAGCCACACCACCCAGTCGTTCAGCGCCAACCACTCGGCTTCCAGGTCGTCGGCGTTCAGCAGGTTCCAGTTCACCGGGTGCGGCGGCTCCGCCACATCATCGACAGAACCATCGGCCTCGGCGTCAGCGCGACCACGTCACCGACCGCGACGGGTCGTTCGCCGAACTCGCTGAGCAGGATCGCCGACCCGTCGCGGACGAAGATGAGCTTCACCCAGTCATAGGCGACCGGCAAGACCTCGGAGCGGAAAGTGC
>DXGR01000016.1 GCA_019113825.1 Candidatus Stackebrandtia excrementipullorum
CGCCGGACCGTTTCCAGGTCCGGCGCCCCGCCGTATCAGTCGTCGAGCGTCCGATAACGGCCGTGGGCGAAGAGGAGCGGGTCCGCGTGGTGCGTCCGATGCGCCAGGACACGTCCGAACAGGACGACGTGATCGCCGGCGTTGATCGCCGCTCCGGGCATGCGGCACACCAGCCATGCACTGACACCTTCCAGAATCGGTTGGCCTGCCACCCCGAGCCGCCACGGCACGTCGCTGAACCGGTTCGCTCCGCTCCCGGCGAAACGTGTGGCCAGACCGCTTTGGTCTCGCGCCAGGATGTTCACCGCGTAGTGGCCGCTGTGCTCGAATGCGTCACGGGTCGAGGAGCCGCGGTTGAGGCACCACAGAACCATCGGGGGTCGCAACGACACCGAGGTGAACGAGTTGACCGTCAACCCGACGGGATTGCCGGTGCGGTCGGTGGTGGTGACCACGGTGACGCCGGTGGCATAGTGCCCCAACATGTCTCGAAGCGACCGGTCGGGGGTGACGACCGGGGCTTCGGGAGGGGGGTCGTTGCGTTGGGGATGCAGCAATGTCATGATCCGGCTCCGCTGTCCACCAACCGTCGGCATTCGTGCAGCTTTTCGGCAATGTCGGTGTCGTCGGGAGCCAGACCGCGGGCGTGTTCGAGGTCGGCGAGTGCGTTCTCGGTGCGGCCCAGATCGATCGAGACGACGGCTCGGTTGAAAAGAACTTCCGCGTTGTCGGGCTCCACATCGACAGCGGCGTCCAAATCGGCCAGGGCCTCTACCGGTTGCGACAGTTCGTAGCGAAGCTCTGCTCGCGCCGTCAACGCGCCCACCAGGTCTGGTTGCAGGTCCAGCGCCTTGTCGTAACAGGCCATCGCCTCTTCAGAATGGTCTTTGAGCTGCTGCAGATGTCCGGCGAGGACGTGCAGTTCGGCGCGGTCGGGGTCGAGTTCCATGCCGGCGGCGATGTCGTTTTCCACCTGAACGAGGTCTCCGGACTCCAGTAGCAGTTCCGCCCGGTTGATATATGCATCCACATTGGTCGGGTCGAGGGCCGTGGTCTCGGCCAGGTCCGCCAACGCGCCCGCGACGTCGCCCACACCGGCCCGAGTGACGGCCCGGTTGAAGTACGCCTCGGGGAACGGAGGCGACAAACGGATCGCCTCGTCGTAGTCGGCCAAAGCCTCGACGTCGCGTCCCAGTCGCCGAAGCAGCGCCGCACGGTCGAAATGGTATTCGGGATAGTTCGGGTCGAGATCGATGACCGTGTTGTAGTCGGCCAGTGCCTCTTCGACCCGTTTGAGACCCGCCAGTACCTGCGCTCGGTTGTACCGCAGTACCGACCGGTGTAGCGCGTGGACATCGGCGTCCAACGCGTTGTCGAGCCGGTGCAGGCCGTCCTCGACCAGTTCCAGCGCCCGTTGCGGGTCGCCGAGGTGAAGCTCGATCAGCGCCAAACCGTTGCGGTAGAACGCAGAGTGGAACGCCCGCGACGCCTCGTTCGGGTCGAGCGAGGCGATGGCGATCGCCTGATTGATCCAACCCTTCGCCACGGTGTCGTCGCGTTCGTCCTCCTCGTGGTGCCGGGTGTACAGCATCGCGGTGGCGTAGGCCGCCTGCTGATGCACTGCGGGGGAGATGCTCGTGGCCCGCGCCTCGTTGTAGAGCACCTCTGATTCGGCGGCCCGTGCCAGCGCCGCCAACGACGTGGTCATCTTGGTGGTGAACGCCCACCACTGTGCCGGTTCTTTCTGCGCGGTGACGTACCGGCGGCCTCGCACACCCAGATCGACGGTGGCGTCGTAGAACCCCGAATCGATGCAGTGGTCCAGTGCGAACCGTAGAGCGGACACGCCTGCACCGTGAGGGTCGGTCCCATGTTCCCGGTGATACGGGACCGCACCGAGACGGTAATTGAACTCGGCGTCGGCCAATTCGTCGGCGCGCTCGTCGTGCCAGGCAGCTCGCGTTGACGCATCGGCCTCCTCATAGGCGGACAGGAGACGGGGATCGTCGGTCAAGCCGTCCAGTTGAACGAAGCGACGGGCCGCACCGGAGGGTGCCGCGTCCGATCCGGTGCGGTCCGGTTCGTCGACGTCGATGCGCTCGGCGAACCGTTTCAGCGCTTCGGGAAGCCGTTCGGGCATTTCGGTGACCGGCTCGGAAAGTTCGTCGTAGCCGGTGCACACGACCATACGGATGTGTGCCGGGTCCAGTCGTCGCAACAGGACGGCGAGGAGTTCGGCATCGCAGGGGTCGGCGTGGTCGGCGTCGCGCACCACGAGACAGGCGGGGGCTTCCTGGGGGCGTTCATTGAGGAACGCGGTCATGCCGTGCGCCAACCGGAGAGTGCGCAGTCGGGAGTAGAACCGGGTGCGTTCCGACGGAACCGCCAGGGAGGTCAAGGTCTCTTTGCTGGGCTCGACCAGGTTCCGAAGCTGCGGATTGATCGTCAGCAGGGTGACTTCGTGAAGCCTCACGACCTCCGGTTTGGCCTCCCAGGTGTCGGGAACGGTGCGGGCGGCGAGTTCACCCCCGAAGGTGTAGGGGCCACGCAGTCTGCGGTGGGCGCTGACCGGCTCGAGGGTGAGCAGATCGGGCAGGTTGAGACCGGGCAGTGCGGTGTCGAGGTCTTCGCGCCGGTGAAGACGCAGCCACAGGTGCTGAGGTGTGGTCATCGGGATCCTGCCTTCGGTTGAGAGGAAACGGTTCGGTTGAGTCTGCGTTCACGAAGACCCAGAAGTCCGGCGACAACGAACTGGCCGACGATCAGGACGGCGACGACGACGCTGTCGAGGAGCAGGGGAAGCGGCGCCTGCTCGATGATGCGATCGACCACTTCACCGACGACGAACACCAGGCTCGGGACGACGACGTACCCGAGGCTGAAAATCATGACGGCGTATCCCAGAAGTAGAAGCCAGGAGTACCAGCGAGCGGCGCGTCGATCGGTTTCCGTCGCCGAGATCGGTTCACCGACCGGGCGGCCGAACAGACGTCGAAGCCGACGAAGGAGAAGGTCTCGGGAGGTCGCGTGAAGGTTCTTACAACCCAAGACGGTCACGGTCAGGTAGTAAAGATCGGTGCGCAGGAAGAAGTAGCACTGCCATAGGATGCGCATCGCCGTTCCCAGCGCCAGCGCCATGCTGACACCGGCGATGAGTCCGCCGGTCGACGCAGCCACGATGATCAACAACGCCGTTGCCGTGAGGTCGCTGATGACGCCGGCCAGGATCGGAACGTACCGCTTCCCTCTCGGCACGCTGACCAGACCGTCCATCGAGGTCTCGAAGACAATGAAGTAGAACCGCCGACTGACCCTCAACCGTGATTTCAGGCCGAGTTTGCGGCCGGCCAACGCGTGGGCTCCCTCGTGGAGAAACAGGAAGGGAAACTGTCCCAGAAAGAGAGTCAGCATCACCACGATCAACGACGGTGTGTAGAAAGCGTGTGAATAGTGGGGAATCAGATCGGGTCGTTGCGTGAGTACGATCCCTGCTGCAACGACGATCAGCGTGACCGCGGCCAGGCCCCATCGGGAGAACAACGCCGCTCCCAACCGTTGCCAACGGACGGGCTCTGCGGTGGTGACCTCCGTGTCGTCGTCGGCGAGGAACTCCAGTTCCTCCAAGGTCTCCAGGAAGTCACTCATGTCGACGGTTTCGCCGTAGGCCTCGGCGTACCAGGCGGCGGCCTGCTCAGGTGTGTCTCCGTCGGCGAGGCGCTTCAGCAACTCCGCGCCGTCTCGGGGTAGGTGAACGTAAGCGTCGATGTCGGGGCGGCCGACGGTCATCTCCTCGCCTTCGTCCAAGAAGGTCAGATGATGAAGCTTGACCGGGCGTTCCAGAACAGTCGGGTCGACAGTGGGCATCGCAGTCCTTTGGGGGTGTCGATGTGTGAAGACGACCGCCGGGCGGAGCACGAGGATCACGCCCCACCCGGCGGTTGCGCCGGCCGAACATGGAGCCGTGTTTAAGCACAGTCCGTTGTGCGCAGCCGCTCAAACGGAAACAACGCACGATACGTAAACGCCGTGCAGCATCGCCGGACATCACGCAACAGACCAACAGGTGCGAAAACGGGCTTCCAAGATCGGCTGTCCGATTAAGCTGCGACCGGGGCGGTGCTGCATTCGCCGGCGTAGAGGGGCTGGGCGGCGCTGGTGAGGCGGATGGTCTCGGTCTTACGGATCTGGATCTTCTTCACAGGTTTATCCTTTTCATACAAGGTTGGGCGGTACCGGAATCGGGCGATTCCGGCCATACGGATCGTGGTGAAGTCGGTCGGGCAGACCGGTTGTCCACTTACGCGAGGACGACGCTTCCGCCGCCGCCTCCGCCGCCGCATTCGCCGGCGTAGAGGGGCTGGGCGGCGCTGGTGAGGCGGATGGTCTCCGTCTTACGAACCTGGATCTTCTTCATGGTGTTTCCCTTTCGGATGGCTGGGGCGGACGAGGGCACGTACACCCGTGCCCGCGTCCACCATTGACAACAACGGTCGGACGACCGCTGCTCGTTTTAGGCGAGCTCGGCCGGGCCGCCGCAGTCTCCGACGTAGAGCGGCTGGGCGGCGCTGGTGAGGCGGACCGTCTCGGTCTTACGGATCTGGATCTTCTTCATGCTGCTTCCATCCCGGTGGTTTCGAAGGTGTCCCGCTGTTCGATTTAGGCGATCTCGACGGGGGTGCCGCAGTCGCCGGCGTAGAGGGGCTGGGCGGCGCTGGTGAGGCGGATGGTCTCGGTCTTACGGATCTGGATCTTCTTCATGGTGTTTCCCTTTCGAATGGCTGGGGCGGACGAGAGCACGTACACCCGTGCCCGCGTTTACCGTTGAAAACATCGCCGTCACGACCGGCGATTAAGCGACCTCGACGGGGATACCGCCGCCGCAGTCGCCGGCGTAGAGCGGCTGGGCGGCGCTGGTGAGGCGGACCGTCTCGGTTCTACGGATCTGGATCTTCTTCACGTTGATTCACCCCCTTTACGGAAACCGTGGACGGTGGCGGTGAGCGTGCGTCGGGGCCGGGCCTGCCTGCAATGGCTGAAGGTCGGCAGGCGAACCCACGTTCACCGGTGTCGTCCGAATAGCGTGAGTCGGAGAGCACCGTCTACGGGCACGGCCGATACATCCACAGTGCATCGGTTTGAGCCGGTGCCCATGGGCTTTTAGCTCAGGTGGGTGCCGCATTCGCCGGCGTAGAGCGGCTGGGCGGCGCTGGTGAGGCGGATGGTCTCCGTCTTACGAACCTGGATCTTCTTCATCGACCGCTCCTGTTTGTCGGATGAACGCGTGTAGGGGGCGTAACCCGATGCGTTCTCCGGACAGTGTGTTGTGCGTCATCCTCATTCGGTCTTCGTTTGGTCCTCATTACCGTTTCGGCCCAACCCGATCGAGTGAGTGGTTGGCCTGAAGTGCCAAACGTTTTGTCTGGACGGATGCGGTAGGTACAACCGATTGTCCGACGTACGCCGACGCTCAGTAACGGTAGAAAAGAGATGTTGCGCCGGGTTCACCACAAGCGTTACGGCGCTTGCTGTTGGAGCACGATCCTGAACTGAGGTTACAATGGAGTTTCGGGTACTTGGCAATGTGGAGATTTCAGGCGACGGGCCGGTCGCCCTCTCCGGGAAACGAGTCCGTGCGCTGTTGGCCGTTTTACTACTCGATCAAGGCCGGACCGTTCCGGTGGCACGCATCGCCGAGGCACTGTGGGAGGAACCACCTCCAACCGCGGTGCGTCAGGTCCAGCACTGTGTTTCTCTACTGCGTAAGAGCCTCAACGGTTCACAGGTGAGGTTGACTACTGTGTCGTCGGGTTACCGACTGGACCTGGGAGCCGACGATGTTGTAGATGTGACACGGTTCGACACGCTGGTCGCCCGCGCACGCGAGGTCGTCGCACATGACCCGGCCGCGGCCGTGGACCTGTGGCGTGAGGCGTTGTCTTTGTGGCGGGGCAGCGCGCTTGCCGATGTATGTCACGCGGATCTGGCGTATCGTGCCGCACATCTGAACGAACAGCGCGTTGTGGCGACCGAGGAATGCCTGGCCGTACAGATCGACCTGGGTAGACACCGGGAGGCCATCGCGGAGCTGTCCTCTTTGACCGCTGCGTTTCCGCTGCGTGAAAGACCTGCGGAACTGCTAATCCGTTCTCTTCGCGCCTCCGGTCGGCGGATAGAGGCCCTGGACAGGTACCGGGCTTTTGCTGCGCGGCTGGGTGACGAGTTGGGATTGGATCCCGGCGAGGGATTGAAGCGGCTGCATCGCGAACTGTTGCGGGGCGACGACCCGGAGGACGGCACGGCCGTCGCGTCCTCCAAAGTGGCGTCACTTCCCGCCGGCCCCATCCCCGCCGAACTACCCGGTGACCTGGCCAGCTTTACCGGCCGGACCGCGGAACTGTCCGAACTGGGGCGGTATGTTGAATCCGGACGCGGTCGGGTCGCGGTGGTGCACGGTATCGCCGGATGCGGTAAGACGTCCCTGGTCGTTCGTCTTGCTCACTCCCTTGCCGACGGCTTCGGCGACGGTCTGCTGTACGTGAACCTGCGGGCACACGGTCCCGGCTCCCCGATGACGTCTCACGCGGCGTTGTCACAGATGATGCGTAGTTTGGGGATGCAACCCGGGTCGCTCCCGACCGACACCGACGAGTTGGCCGGTCGTTTCCGCAGTACGGTTGCCGGCCGTCGTCTGCTCATTGTGCTCGACGACGCCGTCGATGTGGAGCAGGTGCTGCCGCTGTTGCCGGGCACGCCGCAGAGCCTGGTGTTGGTCACCTCGCGCAGCGAACTTCCCGGTTTGCTCGGCCGTACGGATGCGTTGTCGCTGCCGTTGGGGCCGTTTACACCCGTGGAGTCGGTGACGTTGTTGCGTACCTTCATCGACGATGCGCGTGCCGACGACGAAGGTGGCTTGGCGACCCTGTCCCGCTTGTGTTCGGGGCTTCCCGTGGCGCTTCGGTTGGTCGGGGAACGGCTGCGCCGTCAACACCGTCTCGGCCTCGACCGGTTGATTGACGAGCTGGCGGGGCCGCGTCGGTTGGATCAGCTCAGACTTCCGGGTGATCCGGGGGTCCGGGCTGCGTTTGAGGCTTCGTACCGAGCACTGCCGGAGCGGTTGCGCAGCCTGTGGCGGATCATGGCGTACGCCCCGTTGGACACCATTTCGGTCCATAGCGCTGCGAGTTTGGTCGACCTTCCCGAGGCGCAAGTGGACGCGGCGCTGGAGAAGCTGTCCACGGCGCACCTGTTGGAGGCGACCGACACCGGGGATTACAGGTTTCATGCGCTGCTTCGCATGTTCGCCATCGAGCGTGCCGCCGAAGAGGACTCCGAGGGATACCGTCACGAGGCGGTCCTGCGGTTGCTCGACCGGTACGTGTCACGGGTCGATGCCGCCTACCAGGCACTGAGCCCGGAATTTCCGCCCATCAGGCGAGCGGTGGAACCGTCGAGGATGTTTGCCACGAAAGCCACCGCCATGGGATGGATCCACGAGGAGTCGAACAACCTCATTATGTGCGGCCGTTACGCGGCGGGACACCTACTGCCGCACTGCTGGCAGTTGACCGTCGGTATGACGATCTGGTGGGTCAACCGCGCCAACCGAGCCGAATGGATCGCCTATTTCCGATCCATGTTGCTCATCACGCAGTCCATGAGAGATAGAGAGGGACAGTGGCGGCTTCATCACGGTCTCGGTCTCGCGCAATACCTGTCGGGAAATTTTGCAGCGTCGCGAACCCACTTCCGCAAGGCGATATCGCTGACCCAGTTGCGGGGTCGCCCTCTCGACGGGCTGTGGAGCTATTCGATTCTGGCGGAGTTGGAACTGGAGCATGGCCGTTACTCCGACGCCGGCCAGACCCTCCGTCAGGCGCTTGAACTTCTTCCCGCGCACCGCAGCCGTCCTCGGCTCGAGGCGACGCTGCAACGTAACGTCGGATACCTGCATTTGAAAACGGATCGCCCGGCCGAGGCACTGGATCCGCTGCGCAAGGCCAACGCCCTACTGTCGGGCATCAGCGCCAACGTATGCCGTTCTTATGTGGAGATCGCGTTGGGTGGCGCGCACCAGGCGTTGAACAGGCCGGTGCTGGCCGGACGCCACCTGCGTCAAGGGGTTCGTCTGTTGCAAGATCACCACGACCGCAAACTTCGCGGGAACGCCCATCTGCGTCTGGGGGCGTTTCTTGCCGAGCACGGTGACGCCGCCGAAGCGCGGGCGCACCTGGAGGTGGTCCTGGAACAGCCGCAGATGCAGAATCCGGATCACGTCGCCGAGGCCCGCAAGATCCTGGCACGGTTGGACGGTCGTGACATGTGAGACGTGACGGGTCCGTCTCGGGCCACCCGATGGTCGCCACCCGATAGCATCCGGGATCATGGCCGGCAGTCGAACAAAAACACCAGTCCTGTTGCCGATCTTCATCGGCGTCGTCCTGCTGCTCGCCGGTTGGACCGCCATGAATTTCCGCGGCGGTGTCGCGCCCGACGACATCGCCGACCGCGACGAGGCGACGGCAACGGTCAACACGTGCGAGGAGGTCGGGCCACTCAGTCTTTCGGGTGTGGGCTACTGGTGGAGTTGCCGTGCCACCGTGACCACTCAGGACGGTGACTCGTATGACCAGGTGTTCAACGGGTCCCAGTTCGACCCCGACGACCGGGGCGAGCAGTTTCGGGTGGTTAACGCCGGCCAGTACTCCAACAGTTGGACCCGAGCGGACATACCGGCCAGGAACTGGGCGACCGTGGCCACCGCCATCGGGCTGATCGGTGGTGCGATATGCCTGATCATGGGGTTTCGCGGATTGTTGCGTCGCTGAACGCGTTTCAACCCACCGTTGCCGTGACGGCGTGGGTGTCGCCGTCGCCGGAGTCGGAGCGGACCCATTCACCGTCCGACGACGACCAGGTCACGCCGTCGTATTCCACGGTGGTGACGGCGTGCCCGTGGGAGTGGGCGACGAGCCATGCAGCGTACTGCCATCCGTCGCGGGTGTCGTTGACCGGTACCGATACTCCGTCGGCGTCCTCGGTGTAAACCGTGTCGTCGCCCCAGTCGTTCAGCAACGCGGCGGTGAGCGCGGCCACGGACGGCTCGGTCTCGTGGTCGGTGGAGTGGCGGCACGTCAACGCACCGTCGGCGTCCCCGATGTAGGCGCTCACCATGACCTGGGAGTCCTCGGCCCACTGTTGATACTCCTCGGGGTATGCGCTCAACTGCACGGCTTGAGCCGCGTCGGTGATCCGCATGTCCTCCCATCCGGGGATGCGTTCGAGCTTTTCGAAGAACTTGTTGGAGGCGTAGCGCGGATCGAGGACCTCTTCTTCCGTGCCCCATCCTTGACTTGGACGTTGCTGGAACAGTCCCAGCGAGTCTCGGTCCCCGTAGTCGATGTTGTGAAGTTTGGACTCCTGCCAGGCTGTGGCCAGTGCGACGACCAACCCGCGTTCGGGTATGCCGCGTCGTAGCCCCACGGCGGTGATGGTCGCCGCGTTCGCCGCCTGTTCCTCGTCGAGGTGCACCGCCCGTTCGTCTACGGTGACGGTGCAGGCGTATTGGTGGGAACCGAATTCTTCGAAGTCGCCGCACCCGGCCGCCATGGTGACGGCGACAAGAACACCTGCGACCACGCTGGCACGACGAACCCGCATGTGCGTCCCCTTTCACGGAAAACCGCCACACAAATGGTAGGCAGGTGAAACGCCGCGGCGCCTCGGACGAAACGGTGAAAGGGGCGTGCCGCGTTGTCGGTTCAGGACTTCTTCGGCACCCACACGGGATCGCGTTTCTCCTTGTACGCGGCCACTCCTTCACGTCCTTCCTCGGACAGAAAGAACCCAGCGGACGTTTGCGCGAGCCGTGCCAGCTCGTCACCGATGTCGTCCCTACCGGCGCGCAACAGGCGTTTGGCGCCGCTGACGGCTTTCGGTGCGCCGCGCACCAGGTCTTCGGTGTAACCGGCCACGGCGATGTCCACGTCGACGGACGGAACGGCACGTGTGACCAGACCGATCCTTTCGGCTCGGCGTCCGTCGAACACCGCGCCCGTCAGGTATAGCTCGGTCGCATCGCGGGGACTCAGGCGCGGCAGCACGGTTGCCGAGATGACCGCGGGGACGACCCCGATACGTACCTCGGTGAACGCGAATGTGGCCTCGGCGGCACACACGGCGATGTCGGCGGCGGCGATGAGGCCGATGCCGCCGGCGCGGGCGGGGCCTTTCACCGAAGCGATGATCGGTTTGTCGTAGGACCACATGGTCGCCAGAACGTCGGTCAGCAAAGCGGCGGGAACTTCACCGGCCTGACGTGCCGCGGCGGTTTCCTTGAGGTCGGCGCCGGAGGAGAAGACGCGACCGGCGTGGGTGAGGACCACGGCCCGGACGGACTCGTCGTCGGCCGCGGCGGTCAGATGGTCGATGAGCTGCCGCATGAGCGGCGTGGACAGGGCATTGCGGTTGGCGTCGCTGTTCAACGTCAAGGTCGCCACGCCGTCGTCGGCGGCGTATGTGACCAACTCGTCTCGGTCGTCCAGTTGCATGAGACGTACGGTAATACCCGTGCCTTCCGCGATGCCAGACGGTGGACCCGTTCCCGTTGACGGCAAGCTTCCCGACGCCGCGTTGAACCGGCCCTCTCCAGCGGGTTTCGGCGTATACGTGCACGTACCGTTTTGCGCGACCCGCTGCGGATACTGCGACTTCAACACGTACACGGCCACCGAATTGGGGGGTGGCGTCGACCGAGACGGGTACCCCGATCTCGTCACTCGCGAGATTGCGCTCGCCGCTTCGGTGTTGTCGGGTAGCCGCGGACCCGTCGACACCGTGTTCATCGGGGGCGGGACCCCGACGTTGCTGTCGGCGGAAGCCTTGATCGGTGTCGTCGAGGCCGTTGACAAGGCGTTCGGCTTGGCCGCCGACGTCGAGATCACGACCGAAGCCAACCCGGAGACGGTCGACCGGTCGTATTTCGAGACGTTGCGTGCCGGCGGGTTCAACCGCGTCTCGTTGGGGATGCAGTCGTTGGCGGCTCCGGTCTTGGCGGTTCTCGGTCGAACACACACTCCGGGACGTGCGTTGGATGCCGTGGGGTGGGCGAAACAGGCGGGATTCGAGCACGTCAACGTCGACTTGATCTACGGCACCCCGGGGGAACGGGCTCAGGACTTTCGCACTGGTTTGAAGGCGGCCGTCGATGTCGGTGCCGATCACGTCGCGGCGTATTCGCTCATCGTCGAGGACGGCACCGCGCTGGCGGCCAAGGTGCGTCGCGGGGACCTGCCGCGCCCCAGCGACGATGTGGCCGCCGACCGATACCTGATGGCCGAGGAGGTGTTGTCCGGAGCAGGCATGGCCTGGTACGAGGTATCGAACTGGGCAGCGAGCCCCTCGGCCAGGTGCCACCACAATCTGTTGTATTGGCGAGGCGGTGACTGGTGGGGTGTGGGGCCGGGGGCCCACAGCCACATGTCCGGTGTGCGGTGGTGGAACGTCAAACACCCGGCCCGTTACGGCGAACGACTGACACGGGGTGTTTCTCCCGCGCAGGCTCGCGAAGTCCTCACGGACCGTCAACGACATGTCGAAAACGTGATGCTGAGAATGCGGTTGGCCGAGGGAATGCCCGTGGCGTTGCTGGGAAGCGGTACCGCGACCGTCGATCGACTGGTCGCCGACGGCTTGCTGGACAAGACGACGGTGGCTTCGGGGACCGCTCGACTGACGTTGCGTGGCCGGTTGTTGGCCGATGCCGTCGTTCGGGATCTTTTGGAGTGACCGAACGGTGGGTTTAGGGCCGTGGCCGGGTGCTGGAGACTGTGACGCCTTGATGTAACCCCTCGTGTAAGGCCCCTTGGACATGACATCTGTACCGCCTACCCGTGTGGCTCGGCGAATAGCGACCGGTCCGCTCTTGGCCGCCGCCGTTGTGGCGCTGTCGGTGGTGATGCTTGCGCTGCTGCTTGTGTGGCCGACGGCACGCCATGCGAGCGCGCCGTTGCGTGACGGACAGGAGCAGTCTCTGGTCGCGGGCTCCGACGATGACGTCGATGACGGGGAGAAGACGATCACGATCGCAGGGGTCGGCGACACGATCCTGGGCACCGTTCCACACCTACCGCCCGACGACGGCGCCGGGTTCTTCGACCGGGTCGCCGACGACCTGACCGCCGACGTCGTGTTCGGCAACCTTGAAGGGGCGCTGTCCACGCGCGCGGATTTCACCAAATGTGGTGAAGAACCCGGCGACGACGCCCCGGAAGGGTGCGCCTACCTGCGGATGCCGCCGCACTACGCGACGCTTTTCGCCGAGGCGGGTTTCGATGTGTTGAACATCGCCAACAACCACGGACACGACTCCGGCCCCGCGGGGCTCGACGACACTCGGCGGGTTCTTGACGAGGCCGGTGTCCGGTTGTCGGGCGTCAAGGGCGAGATCGTGGAACTGGACGTCGACGGTGTCACGGTCGCCGTGGTGGGCGTGGCCGCCTACGACCTCTACACGAACCTTCTGGATCTTCGGGCGGTGTCGGCTCTGGTCGAGGCCGCCGACCGGGTAGCCGATGTCGTGGTGTTCAGCATGCACGTCGGTGCGGAGGGGACCGATGCCCGTCACGTCACCGGGCAACACGAGGAGTATTACGGTGAACCTCGAGGAAACACGATGGAGGTTGCCCACACCGCGGTCGATGCGGGCGCCGATGTGGTGTTCGGTCACGGGCCGCACGTGCTGCGTGGAATCGAGTATTACAACGGTCGTCTCATCGTTCACAGCCTGGGAAATTTCGCCGGTTATGGGGTGCTTGACGCTACGGGAGCACTGGGGCGGGGTGCCATCGTGACGGTGAGGGTGACGGCCGAGGGAGAGTTCGTCGCAGGTTCGGTGACCGCGACGCGAATGGTGGACGGTGGTTACCCGGCGTTGGACCCGTCCAACGGAGCCTGGTCCGACTTCAACGAGCTGGCCGACGATTTCGGAAACCGCGGCGTAACGGTCGATGGTGACGGCAACCTCAACCAACCGGTTGATTGAGCCCGGTCTGCCGTCACCGTGTGCCGTCAGTCTTTGATCATCCGGATGGCGCCGGGGTAGCTGTAAACCTCTCCGCGACCGGCGTGTGAACCGCCGATGCAGCTGGCGATGACCTGCCAAATGATGATGCCGAAGATCAGCGGGTAGATGAGCACGGAGATAAGCGCGCCGAAGCCCATGGTGGCGAAGGCCAGGACGACTCCGAGCAGGCACAGGACCAACGAGCCGCCGAACGCGTAAATGATCATCGATAGGTGGAAGTTGAGCGCGTTGGTGGCGCTCTGACGAACAAAAGCGGAGCGCAGGCCTTGGTTTCCCCGATATATCAACGGGCCGATGAAGCTCGGGACGATAGCTGCAAGACCCAAGAGTCCCAGGTACTGGGCGGTGGCGGCGTCGCTGCGTTCCTGCGGTGTGGGGCCACCGCCGTAAGCGGGCTGTTGGCCGTACTGTTGCTGTTGCCCATAGGGGTCGTTGGGGTACCCGGGCTGCTGATATCCCGGTTGTTGATACCCCGGGTGCTGAGCAGGCGAGTAGCCGGGTTGCTGCGGATACTGCCCCTGCTGTGATGGGTCGTGCGGCTGTTGGCCGTAGTCATATTGCGGATACGTCACATGCCCACCGTACTGGGTTAACGCACGGGCCGATGGTCGCGCCGACGCCGTGGGTGGATCGCCGAGAAGGCGGTCTGGTCGAAACCGGGTAAGCTTGGCACTCGTTAGCCGTGAGTGCCAGAATCGAAGCCGGCGTGATGGAGGTGGTGCCGACATGACCATGGGAGAACGCCGGCTGGACGTGTTGCGTGCCATTGTCGAGGATTACGTGTTGACCCAGGAACCGGTCGGATCGAAATCTCTCGTGTCGCGGCATTCGCTGGGGGTTTCCTCGGCGACGATTCGCAACGACATGGCGGCTCTGGAGGACGCCGGATACATCCACCAGCCGCACACGAGTGCGGGGAGGGTACCGACGAACAAGGGGTACCGACTGTTCGTCGATCGGCTGAGCAAGATCAAGCCGTTGACGGGGGCCGAACGCCGCGCCGTTCATCGTTTCCTCGACGAGGCGGTCGACCTCAACGACGTCATCCACCGGACGGTGAGGTTGCTCGCGCAGTTGACCCGCCAGGTGGCCGTCGTCCAGTATCCGAGCCTGTCACGGTCACAGGTGCGACACCTCGAGCTGGTCCCGTTGGCGACGAGCCGGATCATGCTGGTCATGATCACCGATACGGGTCGGGTCGAGCAACGTGTCGTTGATTTTCCCGACGGCGTCGACGAGGACGACGTGTTGAGCCTGCGGCAGATCATCAACGACAAGCTCGTCGGTGTCCGGCTGACCGAAACACCCACCGAGATCGCGGCGATGGTCGAGGAGACGGCGCCGAGGTTGCGTCCCCCGATGACCACGTTGTCGACGGTGCTGTTGGAGACACTCGTCGAGCGGGGTGAGGAACGTCTCGCTTTGGCGGGGACGGCTAACCTGACCAGGAGCACCTTGGATTTTTCCGGGTCGTTGCGTCCGATTCTGGAGGCGCTGGAAGAAGAGGTCGTCCTGCTCAAGCTGCTCGGCGAGGTCGATTCCGGCGCGACCCTGCGCATCGCGATCGGCGAGGAGAACGACATCGTGGGCCTGGACGGCACTTCGGTGGTCAGTACCGGGTATGGTCCGGCAGGATCGATCGTCGGTGGCCTGGGAGTCGTCGGGCCAACCAGAATGGACTACCCGGGGACCATTGCGGCGGTCCGTACGGTGGCCCGATACGTCAGTGAGATTCTGGCGCAGAACTGATGAACCAACCAACTATCCTCTGGAATGACGAGAGCGCACGTGGCCAAAGACTATTACAACATTCTTGGTGTTTCACGCGATGCCACGCCCGAAGAAATGAAGCGGGCGTACCGGAAACTGGCGCGTGAATTCCACCCCGACGTGAACCCGGCTCCAGAGGCGGCGGAGAAGTTCAAGGAGATCAACGCCGCGTTCGAAGTGCTTTCCGACCCGCAGAAGCGGCAGATCGTCGACATGGGCGGAGATCCTTTCGCGTCCGGGGGCGGTGGCGGCCCGGCCGGGCCGTTCATGGGATTCCAAGACATCATGGACGCGTTCTTCGGCGGCGGTGGCATGGGAGGCGCTGGGCGCGGACCTCGTTCGCGGGTGCGTCCAGGTGCCGACGCCGTTCTCCGGCTCGACCTTGAACTGAAGGAAGCCGCCTTCGGGATGGAGTCACCCATCACCGTCGACACAGCCGTGACGTGTTCCACGTGCGAGGGGCAGGGCACCGCCGACGACTCTCAGCCGGTGGGTTGCGACACCTGCTCGGGCAGTGGTGAGGTTCAAAGCGTTCAGCGCACGATTCTGGGACAGGTCGTGACTGCGCGCCCGTGCCCCGCCTGCAGCGGATACGGCAGTGTCATTCCCAACCCGTGCGGTAAATGCGCGGGGGAGGGACGAGTACGGACTCGACGCAAGCTGACCGTGAAGATTCCGGCCGGTGTCGAGGACGGCATGCGGATCCGTTTGGCAGGACAGGGAGAGGTGGGCCCCGGCGGTGGTCCTCCCGGCGACCTGTACGTCGAGATCCGCGAGAAGCCGCACGACGTGTTCACCCGTGAAGGTGACGATCTGCATTGCAAGATCAAGATTCCGATGACCGCAGCCGCGTTGGGCACTCGCCTCACGGTGGCGACGCTGGACGGTCAGGAGAGCGTGGACGTCCACGCCGGCACACAGCCGGGTTCCACGCTGCGTATCCGACGGGCCGGGGTGCCGACGCTTCGGGGCGGGGACGCCCGCGGTGACCTGTACGTCCACCTGGACATCCGCACGCCCACAAAACTCGATGCGGAGCAGGAGCAACTGTTGCATTCACTCGCATCGTTGCGTAACGAGGAAATCGTCGAGCCTGTCAAAGGCAGTGGGTTCTTCTCCCGCATGCGCGATGCCTTCAACGGCCACGCCTGAGGTGCGGTGGGCGCCGCAACCGGGTGAAAAGCCCGTTTACGGCGCCTCAATGAGATCGATGGCCTCGTCGACGGAGGTGACGACATGATTGGGCATGGTCAACTCGGGGTCAAGCGCCCGGCCGTGTGACAACCAGATCGTTGACAATCCGGCGGCCGCTCCACCCGTGACATCGCCGGACTGACTGTCGCCGACCATCCAACCGCCGTCCGGCAGCGCTCGGTCGACGGTTCGCGCCGCGGCTTCGAAGATCGCCACGTCCGGTTTTTCGGCGCCCTCGGCTTCTGAGATGACCCACCCGTCGACGTATCGGTCCAGACCGCTCAGCCGTATTTTATCGGTTTGGTTGTCGGTGAGACCGTTGGTGACGATGACGATTTTCCAGCCGCGTTTGCGCAACCGGGCCAGTCCCTGCATTGTCTGCGCCTGACAGCGCACGTAACGCGGATAGCCTTCTCTGAAACGTTTCCAGAAGGAGTCGAAATCGTCGCTGATGTCGAAGTAGGCGTGGATGCGACGCAGTTGGTTGGGAAGGTCCACCTCCCACAGGTCCACGTCGTACAGCACACTCAAGTCGGCGGTGCTGAGTTCGGTGCCCGATGAGAATCCGGCAACCCACCTGCGATAGGCGGCTGTCCGGTCTACCAGCGTGTCGTCGAGATCGAACAGTGCCAGTCCTGTCATGGTGTGTGAGCCTACCGGGGTTCGTCGAGCGGTGGTGAATCCGTCAGTACCCGACGGTGAAACGTGTCCGGCGATGCTTGGGGTTGTCGGCTTCGTTGAGAAGCGCGACGGCGAAGTCCTCCAATGAGATCCGGGAATCACCCGTTTCATCGACCAACAGGTCGTCGAAGCCGACCCTGAAGACGCCGGTGCGTTGGCCGGGAAACAGGAGAGCGGGCGGACTGACATAAGTCCAGTCCACGATAGAATCGTTGCGGCATGCCGCAAGCTGTTCGTTGCACGCCATCGCGATCGGTCGTAGGTGCTGCGGAAAATCCGGCTGCTCGGCCAGAGTGAAGCCGTTGTCGGTCCGGAGGCTTGCCGCGCCTCCCACCATGATCATTCGAACTCCGGTGTCACGCAGCCCGGCAAGTATCGCTCGGGTGGTCGCCGCCAATTCGGGTTCGTTTCCCGCTCGCGGTCGGGTCGCACTGATCACCAGGTCCTGTCCTGTGGCGGTGGCGATGACGTCGGCGGAGTGTGACACGTCGGCGGCGACAACGGACAGGTTCGCCGCGCTGTCGAACCTGTCGACGTCGAGATCGCCTCGTCGGGACACCGCCGTGACTCGGTGGCCGCGTGACAGGGCCTCGGACACGACGCGGGTGCCGACCTCTCCGGTGGCTCCGTAAACGGTTATGCGCATTATTCACTCCTATTGGTAACAAGTGGACGTTCGATGGGGTGTGGGGCGCGACGTGCGTGGGACAGGCTGGGAATCGTGATCGCCGCCAGCACGATCGCGGCGCCGAGGAACTGCCAGGCCGTCAGGTGCTCGTCGAGGACAAGCCAACCGGCCACGGTGGCGGTCAGGGGGCTGAGGAAGCCGAGGAAGGTGACTTCGGTGGGGGAGAGGGCTTTTATGCCCCTGAACCACAACACGTAGGCGATGGCGGAGCCGATCAGTGTCAAGTAGGCGTATCCCATCAGGTTTACGCCGGTCAGGGCCGGTGGCGTTCCTTCGGCGAACAACATGATCGGCACCAGTGCCAGGCCGCCGGCAGTCAGCTGCCATCCGGTTGTGGCGATGACCGGTGCCGGGGACACCCATTTCTTGCTGAGGATGACGCCGGTGGCCATGATGGCGGCACCGCCGACCGCGGCGACGACGCCCAACGCGTCCAGGCGAGCATCGGCGCGCAGCACGAGAAGTCCGACCCCGGCGATGCCGGCCGCGGCGCCGACGACGACACCGGTGCGGAGCCGTTCCTTGAGGATCCAGGCTGCGAGCGCTCCGACCAGGAGCGGTTGTATCGCGCCGACCGTGGCGGCGACCCCGCCGGGGAGTCGGTAGGCGGCGATGAACAGAAGCGCGAAGAACGCTCCGATGTTGAGGGTCCCGAGAATCGCCGACCTCCACCACCAGCTGCCGGCGGGAAGTCGCCTGGCGATCACGATGAGCAGTAGGCCGGCGGGTAGCGCTCGTAGGACTGCCGCCAACAGGGGCCGTTCGGGTGGCAGCAGTTCGGTGGTGACGAGGTACGTGGAGCCCCACACGGCCGGCGCTATCGCGGTAGTCGCGAGGATCACCCCTCGATTCTTTATCATTAAACTAATTTAGCTTAGCTCTAAACTAAATCGCGCCTTCTGTGGCGCACGTCTCCTGTGCGATCCGATCGAGGACGCGTGCCGACGGCGCAACCGGGTCTCTACCCTGATGGTGTGGACCATGTGGACCGGGTTGTGGAACAGTGGGGCCGGCAACGGCCGGACCTCGACGTCTCCCCGATGGGGGTGATCGGTCGTCTCACACGACTCACCGGGTTCGTCCGTGCACAACTGGGAGAGACGTTCCGGGCTCACGACCTCGACTCGCCCACCTTCGACGTGCTGGCGACTCTGCGACGAAACGAAGGCCCCCTGACGCCGAAGGAGCTCACCGCGTCGTCGATGGTCTCCTCCGGAGCCATCACCCAACGGCTGGACCGGCTGGAGTCTCTCGGCCTCGTCGTCAGAAAACCCAGTGACACCGACGGCCGCAGCCTGCGGGTGGAACTCACCGAAGCCGGTCTCGCACTGGTCGATCGGGTCCTGCCCGATCACCTTGCGACCGAG
The DNA here is from genome assembly GCA_019113825.1 of Candidatus Stackebrandtia excrementipullorum. Classification (GTDB taxonomy): domain Bacteria; phylum Actinomycetota; class Actinomycetes; order Mycobacteriales; family Micromonosporaceae; genus Stackebrandtia; species Stackebrandtia excrementipullorum. The sequence continues at coordinate 18,782 of DXGR01000016.1, forward strand.
CGGCGGATCCTCTCGAGCCTGACCGCCGAACAACAGGACGAACTGGCGATGTTGCTGCGCATACTGCTGGAGTCTCTTGGGGACACGGTCGACTGACGCTCGGCGTATCTTCCCGGTGGCAGTCGGCGGCTCGCCGACCGTGCCGACCTCCTCGCGAACGTGGTTGCGCGGAAATGGAGCCCTCATGCGTCGGCGGCGGAGCGGCGAGAAGGGTGCTCACAGTCCCGGCCGTAGCATGTCCGGCATGACCGATTGTCTGTTCTGCCGAATCGTCGCCGGGGAGATTCCGGCCACCGTGGTCGCCGACACCGACGGTGTCTTGGCCTTCCGCGATATCGACCCGAAGGCCCCACACCACATTCTCGTGATCCCGAAGGCCCATTACACCAACGCGGCCGACATGGCGGCCGCGGAACCGATGTTGGCGGGCGAGGTGTTGGCCGCGGCGGGCAGGATCGCCGAATCGGAGGGTTTCGCCGCCGACGGATACCGGTTGATGTTCAACACCGGCGGGCACGGCGGTCAAGAGGTGTTCCACGCTCACCTGCACGTTCTGGCGGGTAAACCGCTTGGGCCGATGCTGGCGGTCTGAAGCCCTCGCCGAGGCTCGGACGATAGAGGACGGTATCCGTCCTCTATTCCTTCTAGCGTGGTGGTCGTCGAACGAAGGGAAAAAGAGATGACCTACCTCGTAGCGGGCTCGACGGGAACCGTTGGGCGCCATGTGGTGAAGACCCTGCACAGCGCCGGACGACAGGTGAGGGGGTTGACCCGAGATCCGAGCACGGCGCGATTCCCCGAGGGTGTGGAGGCGGTGCGAGGCGACCTGGCTGTACTCGACGGCCTTGCGGAGGCGTTGGAGGGTGTCGTCGGGGTCCACCTGGTAGGTTTCGGCGGTGCCGAACCCCATGCGCCGCTTGACAACGGCGGGGATCTGGTCGATCTGATCGAGGCTGCCGGGGTGCAGAAGGTGACGATGTTGGGGGCGTGGGAGGAGAGCAGCCTGGAACCGGCGGTCCGCGCTAGCCGCCTGGAGTGGACCCACGTCTGGCCGACGGCGTTCATGTCCAACATGTTCGACCGAACCGATGAAGTGCGGGCGGGGCTCGTCGAAGCGCCGTTTGTCGACGTGGAGGGCGCCGACGTGCACGAGGGCGACATCGGTGCGGTGTGTGCACATGCGTTGATGGACGAGGGGCATGCGAGCGCAGTATACGGATTGACCGGCCCTGAACGACTTTCGTTGCGTGACAAGGTGAACATCTTCAGCGAGGTTCTCCGTCGTGACATTCGGCTCGTCGAACTGACTCCCGAACAGGCGCGCGCGAAGATGGAATCGGAGGGTGTGCCGACCGAGATGATCGATTTTGCTCTGAGTCTTTACTCCGACTCGGAGGGACTGGAGGAGTACAACATGGTCAACACCGTGGTCGAACAGGTCACGGGACGGCCCGCCCGTACCTTCGCCCGGTGGATTGCCGACAACGCAGCACGGTTCCAGCCGTAACGCCGTCGGTTCATGGTCTCGAGCGTGGGAACCGCCGCGCCGGAGACCGATGGCGCCCGCAGCGGTCCGATACGGCGGCGCACCGTCTGATCAGGCCGTCCTCCGTTACGGTCCGATCAATACTCCACAAGATGTTTTCGCGGTTTCGCCGTGCTTAGAAGGAAACAGTGACCTGCGACGCATTGTGATCCCCTCAAGCGTGAAGGTCACACCCTCCACCCTTCCGGATTTATACGGGCATGTTTTTGGCGAATGGGCAGACGGCGTTTGGTGTGCCCAGGAGACGGAATCGGCACGTCTTTGGGCAGTGGCTTCGGACATGCCCGTCAACATCGTCTATAGCGGGTTCGGGCCGGGTTCGGCGGTTGAACGGCGGGCATGTTGTTCAAGGCGTGCGTTCCGCGACCGATTTCGGTGACGCGTAGCCCCACGGAGTACCGGTGCAGGCACCGCTGCACGGCCTCGGGCGCGTTCTTCGCCCGCAAGGGCGGCTTCGACGCCGTCCCCCCCACGTCGGCTCGGTAGCGAACGATGTCGAGCTACTCCCGGAGACCGGCGCCTGTTTGCCGACGGCAGCCTGCCCCCGGGGAATCCGTTTTTGAAACACCGTTCTGTTGCTCGGTTTGTCGAACGCACACAGCACCCGGTATGAGCACACCCTCTCCGTCTTGTGATGTGTCCACCGAACGAGTGTTCACCACCCTCGGAGTCCACAGACGGCTTGCGGGGAGAAGCCTGTGGCGATGTTGGCCGAGCGGGTCGCTGTCGAGGTAAACCGTCGTGGCCGAGCATCTGGCGTAGCTTGAGGATGGTCCGCCAATTGCGGGTGGTGGTGACGGCTTTGCCCAACGGTTTCCAGAACGGTGACCTGTCCAGTGTGGATTTTCCTTGGCCGTCGGGATAGTAGATGTACACCTCGGTGGTGGTGACGACCGCCTCCTCGGGCAGCCCGTCGGGAACCGCGACGGCCCGACGCGTCTCATCGGTGATCGGTCGGGCCAGGAAGGTCACCGTCAGTTTCGCCGGATCGAGGTCGCGTCCGGGGAAAGGACGGGCCGCGATGACGGCATCCAGCTCGGCGGCGGAACGGATGATCACCGGGACGTCGAACCCGAAGCGGTCGGCGATACCGGATGCGATGCGATCACGTGCCGATGCGGGGTCGCCTACGCCGTCGAACACGACGTTGCCCGATTGAATATAGGTGCGGGCGCCCGGGTAACCCACGTCGGCGAACACATCGCGCAGTTCGGCCATCGGGACCTTTTTGTGCCCGCCGACGTTGATCCCGCGCAACAATGCGACATATCCGTCCACTGAACCTCCTTTCCGACCAGGTTAATCGCGGCGTGTGACACAAACGTGGGAAAGCAGTGTCATGGGCGCCGATGCAACCTCACTCTGCGTCCGGAACCGGCCCCACCGTCGACGGTCGGCGCGTATCACCTCCGAGAGGGGGAGCAAAGTGGGTGGCTTTCTCCGCCCGGAACCGCACCGTGCTTAACGCCGTCGCACGAAAAAGCGGGGCGCCCGAGGGCGCCCCGCTCTCCTTCGGTTAACTAACCGGCCTTGGCGTCACGCTGCCTGGCGCGCATGGCGCGGGCGATGTCGTCACGTCCTTCCAGGACGCCACGACGCATGGGCCCGGAGTGAGACTCGTCGGCCAGCCATGCGTCCGTGATGTCCAGCGTCGACTGGTCCACGAGCAGACGCGGGTAGGCGAGACTGACGAACTCGATCGCCTGCTCGGTGCCCAACCGCTCCCACATCTGAGGTACGGCCTCCAGGAACCGCTCCACATACGGCTTCAACAGTTCCAACTGTTCCGGGTGGTCGAACCCCATCATCAGGGAACGGCGTGCGAAGTTGGGAAGTTCCTTGTCGGTCGTGATCCGTTCCCACGCCTTTGCCTTGGCCTCGGCGGTCGGAACAGCAGCCCGAGCCACAAGCGACAGACGCTCGCCGTCGGCGGTGTTGTCGCGCGTGAGCTCCTCGTCGACGGCCGACTCCGGGACGGCACCCAGGGCGACCAGGTTCACCAACAGGTGCCAGCGCATGTCGGTGTCGATGGCCAGGCCCTCCGGTACGTCTTCACCGTTCAGCCAGCCGCGCAGAGTCGCCAGATCCTCTTCACTACGGGCGTTGGTGGCGAAACCGCGGGCCCAGGCACGCTGCATGTCACCACCGGGAGTCGCTTCGGTCATGACCCGCTTGGCGGAGGCCGCGACATCGGCACGCAACGTGGACGCCACCGCCGGGTCCGCATAGGTCAAAGCGGTCGACACCTGGCGCTGAATCGACGCGACCAGGTTGATGTCCGTCTCGGTGGGCAGGCCCGCGACGGCGAGTCGAACGTAGTCACGAGCGGGCAGTTCACCATCGCGCAGCATGTCCCAGGCCGCGGCCCAGCACAGCGCCCGCGCCAACGAATCGTCGAACGCGGCGATGTTGTCGACGACGACGGCCAAAGAGTCGGGGTCGAGCCGCAGTTTGCAATAGGTCAGGTCATCGTCGTTGAGGAGCAACACATCGGGCCGCTCCTGGCCGACCAGCTCGGCGATCTCGGTGCGTTCACCGGTCACGTCCAACTCCACCCGCCGCGTCCGCACGAGTTTGCCGTCGACGAGGTTGTACAGGCCGACACCGATGCGGTGCGTGCGCAGAGTCGGGTATTCCGGACTGACCTCCTGCAGCACCGCGACGGACGTGTACCTGCCGTCGTCGTCGACGGTCACCTCGGGACGCAACGTGCTGACTCCGGCGGTAGCCAACCACGTGTCGGCGAACTCGCGCAGTTCTCGACCGGACGACGCTTCGAGGCTGCTCAGCAGGTCACCGAACGAGGCGTTACCCCACTGGTGCTTGTTGAAGTAGTCGGTCAGGCCGGTCTTGAACGGCTCGATGCCCACGTAGGCCACGAGTTGCTTCAGGATGCTGGCACCCTTGGCGTAGGTGATGCCGTCGAAGTTGGTGGCAACAGCCTCCACATCGGGCATCTCGGTGTAGACGGGGTGCGTTGTCGGGAGCTGATCCTGCCGGTAGCCCCAGTTTTTGCGGACCGACAGGAACGTCGTCCACGCCCCGGTGTACCTGGTGGCCTCGACGTTCGCCCAGTGTGACGCCCATTCGGCGAACGACTCGTTGAGCCACAGGTCGTCCCACCAGCGCATCGTCACCAGGTTGCCGAACCACATGTGCGCCATTTCGTGCAGGATCACGTTGGCGAGTTGCTCGCGTTCGAATTCGGTCACCTGGGACCGGAAAAGGAACGAGGACTCGGCCAGCGTCACGCACCCGAAGTTTTCCATGGCGCCCATGTTGTATTCGGGAGCGAAAATCTGGTCGTACTTGGGCAACGGGTACCGGACATTGAAGGCGCTGTGGAAGTGATCGAAGCCTTGAGCGGTGACCTCGAAGACCGCGTCGGGTTCAAGGTGCTCCTTCATCGACTGTCGACAGTAGAGTCCCAGGGTGATTCCGTCGTGTGTCGTGGTCACCTCGTGGTAGGGACCGGCGCACAGGGCGGCGATGTAGGTGCTCATACGCGGTGACTCGTCGAACGAGACGGTCTTTTTGCCGTCACCCTTGGTTTCGGAGGCGACCGGCATGTTGGAAATCGCGCGCCAATGCTCGGGCATGGTGACCTCGAGCTTGAAGGTGGCTTTGAGGTCGGGCTGGTCGAAGCAGGCGTACATCTGCTGGGCGTCGGAAACCTCGAACTGGCTGTACAGGTAGGTTTCACCGTCGGCGCGGTCGACCATCTTGTGCAGACCCTGGCCGCTGGAGGAATAGCGGAATTCGGCCTCGACGACGAGCTCGTTGTCGGCGGCCAGATCCGTTAGAGCCAGACCGGTCTGCGGCGTATGGGCAGAGGTGTCGACGGGCTTGCCGTTGAGAGTGGCGGACCGAATCTGCTCTGCCGCCACCTCGATGAACGTGTCCGCACCAGGCGTGTTGCAGCTGAAGAGCACCCGTGAACGCGAAATGAAGGTCTTTTCACCGACGGTCAGGTCCACTGCGACGTCGTAGGCGTCGACGTGCAGCAGCCGGGCACGCTCCGCCGCATCGCTTTGGGTGAGGATGTGGGTATCCGCCACGTTGCGCTCCCTTGTTGTTTCGTGTCGTTGCGAAGGTCGAGTCTGGCATGCCGACACCACAGTGTCCGCGTTGCCCGACTACGCAGCGGGCTGCACACCATCGAGTGATTGACCGTCTCACCCCGGATCGTTGGAGCCCGGCGCCGAGGCGGCGGGTTACCCTCTACGGGTGACCGCAGCACATCCCATTGCCAAAGCCTGGATATCGACCGGTGGCACCGGCGCCCGCAACTACGACGAGTTCGCCGATGAGTCCGAAATCACACGGATCGTCGAAGCAAACCCCACGTCGATTCTCGCGGTGGAGATGCCCGACCGCACCCCGGAAGCACAGGCGGCCGGACTCGACTTCGACGCCGCGTTGCCCGCGGCCGCCGAACGGCTTACCGCCCTCGAGGAGACGGGACGTTTCGCGCCCGCGTCGCACGTCGTCGTCGCCTATCGGATCACTTCCGACGACCAGGTGTCGCACGGCCTGTTCTGCATGATCGACACGAACGAAATCTCGACGTCGGCGTCGGAGCCGGGACGAGTCATCCGCAACGAGGACGTCTTCGCCGAAAAGGTCAAACAGCGCGCCGCGCTGAACGAGACGTTGCAGCATCTTCTGTCGCCCGTCCTGCTGGTGCAGAACGCCAAGAGCGACGAGTTGCAGGCCTCGTTGATAGAAGCCTGCACGGGAGAACCGGCCGTCACCGAAACCGACCACGTCGGCCGACGCCACGAAGTGTGGGCGGTCCCGGCCGGTCCACTACAGGATCGGTTGTGTGACCTGGCCGGTGGTGGAGAACTGATCGTCGCCGACGGCAACCATCGCTCCCTGGCCGCGCAGGTCGGCAAGCTCGAGCGGTTCCTGGCCGTCGTCACCACACCGACGTCGGTCGCCATCCAGCCGTACCACCGCCTCATCACCGACATGCCGATTACCGGTCCGGAGCTCGCCGACGCCTTGGGCCGTCGTAAAGCCACCGTCACCGAACTGACCGGGGACCTTGACACCCCGCTCGAGGCGGGCACGGTTCACCTGTACACCGAAGGCACCGGCTATGCCGTGCGGCTTCCCGAAGGAACCGGCACCGTTGTCGATCGTCTCGATCACGCTCGCGTCGAGGCGGTCGTGTTCAACGAGATCCTCGGTATGGACGCGGGCGACACACGCATCACCTACGTCGGTGGCGACTACCCGGCCTCGTGGCTGGTGGACCAGGTCGACGCGGGTGCGGCCGCCGCTCTTCTCGTGGCTCCGGTGACGGTCGACGACTTCATCACCGTCAATCTCGAACGGTTGAAACTGCCACGTAAAAGCACCTGGTTTACGCCCAAGGCCCTGGCGGGAATGGTGCTGGCAGACCTGCGATGATGACGGCCATGCGGGTATATCTGGGCAGCGACCACGCCGGTTTCGAACTCAAGAATGTTCTCTCTCGTCATCTGACCGAAGACGGGCACGAGGTGGTCGACATCGGCCCCGAAACCTACGACGCCGAGGACGACTACCCGCCGTACTGCCTGGCAACCGCCGCGCGTGTGGTGGCCGACCCGGGCAGTCTGGGCGTCGTCATCGGTGGGTCCGGCAACGGTGAACAGATCGCCGCGAACAAGGTTGCCGGCGCCCGTGCCGCGTTGGCGTGGAGTCCGCAGATCGCGCGGCTGGCGCGTGAACACAACGACGCCAACCTGATCGGGCTCGGTGCTCGCATGCACAGCACCGACGAGGCGTTGGCGATCGTCCGTGAATTCCTGTCGGTACCGTTTTCCGAGGCTGCGCGGCATCGTCGCCGCATCGACCAGCTCGGCGAATACGAGCGGACACGCAGCCTGCCGTCGCTTCCGTAGAACGACGCTGTAAGAGCCTCCATCGCTCGCACTCGATATGCGCCGTAGCGCTACTGTTGAGTGTCCGGGAATCAGGCGCGTTGGGAGGCAATACATGGCGGAGAAGCTCGACCTGGTGTGTGGTCCTGCCGATCCCCTTCCCGAGGCGACGAAAAGCTTCCGGCTGATTGAACGTCTCGGGTCGGGTGGGCAGGCCGACGTCTACAAGGCCGTACGTCGGACCGGTGGTATCTCGTCGGCGCCGGTGACGGTCAAGGTCTTCCGGCCGCACAACGACCGCCCCCTCGAGGCGCAGTTTCGGTCGTGGGACAAGGGCGATGCGGTCCACATGGACCTCGACAGTCGAGGCATCACGGGGATCTGTCGGCGTATCGACGCGTTTTACGGTCCGCCGCCCCACCGTCCGGATGCATCTCCGGGGCCCAATCTCGTGCCGTATCAGGTGCTCGAGTACCTGCCGGGGCGGGATTTGAAGCAGTTGATCCGCGAACGCCCCACTCAGCGGATCAACGCGGTGCCCGTGCTGCGCACGATCGCCGGCGTGCTGGACTCCATGCACCGGCCGCGTTCTCCCGAGATACACCCCACGTTGCACATGGACATCAAGCCCTCCAACGTGATCATCATGCCGTCGGGCGAGGCGCGTGTGATCGACTTCACGGGTTCGCGTTACTCCCTGCCGACGCACATGACGACGATCTCGTATACACCTCAGTCGGCCGGCCCCGAGGCTTTGGCCGGGAGGGTCGGTCCGTCGTACGACGTACACGGCTTCGGCGCGGTCGCCTATTACCTGGTCACCGGATCGAAGCCGCGCGTCGAAAGTGACGGCAACTCACCAGTCGGGATGTCCCTGCACCGGGATCCGGTTTTGGACGCCAACCCGCGCTTGCGGGATCACCTGCTGGCTCCGCTTGCCGACAGTCCAAGAGACCGTCCTCCGACATCGCACCTGGACCACTGGATCACCGAGCTGGCGAAACTCATGCGAGATGCCAACACACCGGATCTGGGAGTGGACTGGGGCAACAGCGCACCCGCCTCGACGACGAAACTGCCGAACCCGGCGCGTCACGAAGAGCCGGCCACCAAGCCCGACCTGAACACCGGCACCACGGAACAACCGCGAACTCGGCGTTTGGGCACCGGCCAGGAAGCGCAGGAGCCGCCAACCGCGGCGCCGGCGGCACCGTCACGACCGGTCGTGACGGGGACCGCCACCATCACGGCCACGGCATCGGTGCCCACTGCGGCTCCCCCCGGTAACCGTTACGGCCGAGGTGTGGCCGTCCCCACACAGCCGCGTCGGGAACCGGACACGGCCGAGACGGTCATGCCGGTCGATGTCGAACCGCAGTCCGGTGGGCCGCGCCGCCCGTGGACCGGCCCCGGGGGCAAACTGTCGTCGCTGTCGGGCGGGTCGGAATTCACGGTCGTGGGTGTGCTGTTCGCGTTCGTGTGCTGGGGCGTGTGGGTGATCGACAACATCCGCAGCAGCGTGGTCGCGCACATCCTGTATTTCGTGGTGGTGTTGGTGGTGGCCGCAGCGGTTTTCGCGATCGCTCGTCTGGTGGGCACCCTGGTCTTGGTGCGTTTGTTGCGACGAAACAGACGTACGGCACGTTTGTCACATCTGGCCGCAGCGGCATTTCTGGTTATCACCGGTATCGGCTTTCTCAGTAATGTCTCGTTCATTAACAACGCGATCAACTGGTTGTCGAACATGGCGTAATGAATGAAACACCCCGTGTTGATGTGATATGGATCACTGCGGGATTTCTCGATTTATTACAACGTTTTTCAGCATCATTGCCGTCATCCCTTCGGATAATCCCTCTCCCGAAAGGCGCGATAGCGTGACTGTGCTGACGCAAGACGTGAGAATGACCCCTGAGCAGCGCGAAGCCTTTGAGCGTGACGGCTACATCATGCTCAAGGGCGTGCTCACCTCCGATGAGGTGTCGAAGTACGGCGCGGCCATCGACCGTGCCTACGAGAGTGAAAAAGAAGCCGGCAATCTCGGTATCGACAATTCACTGCACAAGCTCAGCGCGGTAACCCACTGCCCCGAACTCGCAGATCTGATCAACCATCCGAAGACGTTTCCCTTCGTGTGGGAAATGATCGGATGGAACATCCACATTTACCATTCACACTTTGACGTTCACCCTCCAATAGAGGTACCCAAGCCGCCGCGCTTCGAATGGCACCAGGACGGAGGACGTCAAAACCGGGAGCTCGAAACGGATCCACGTCCGCGTATCTCGGTCAAGGTCGCCTACTGGCTGTCGGACGTCTCCGAACCCGGCCGTGGCAACCTCAAGGTCGTTCCCGGAAGTCACAAGACGAACTGGATCGACGGACCTCCTCGACGTGACATGGAGTGGCCCGACCCCGAAGGCGCCGTCGAGGTGATCGCCGAACCGGGTGATGCGGTCTTCTTCGACCGTCGTATCTGGCACGCGCGGTCCAACAACTACTCCGACCTCACTCGTAAGGTCGTGTTTCTCGGTTACCTGCCCCGGTGGATCCACATCCGTGACGAGGTCGCAGACCTGCCGCAGCAGCCGTGGTGGAACGACTTGGACGACGTACAGAAGCAGTTGTTGGGTGCCTTCGGCAACGGTGACGGCGACCATCAGTGGGGCCATTACCCCAAGGACGTCCCGCTGTACAACTGGCTGGCAGAGCGTGACCTGTTCAACCCGAACAATCCGCCGTTGAAGGCCTGAAACGTTGAACGCGGATTCGGCCGGTACGGTTCCGGTCGGGTCCGTTTCGTTGAGGAGCAGGGAACCGTCGTGGGTTCGGGGGCGGACGAGCCACCCCCGAGAAAGACCCAGCGAGCGGGAGGCTACTCTGTATATCGCCGTTCGAATCATCGGTCGGCTCGGCGGATGTAGCTCAATGGTAGAGCCTCAGTCTTCCAAACTGATTACGCGGGTTCGATTCCCGTCATCCGCTCCAACGAAAACCCCCAGGTCGACCAAGACCTGGGGGTTTTATTGTAGACAACCCCGAAGGAGCGGCGTGCCACGCGTGCGCCCGAGGTTCAGCTCGCAGCGAAGCTCAGTTGATACCCGATCGGCTCATAACCCAACCGGTCGGCGATACGATGCGACGGCGTGATTCTGGCACGCCATTGCGGAAGCAGGCGTGCTGCGAGGGCATGTCGGGTGGCCGCGGACGCCACAGCACCCGCCCACCCTCGGCCACGGTGATCCGGGTGAGACAACAGGCACATGTGAGCGGTAGACCGCAGCCACAGGTTGTATCCGGATACGGAGACGATTTCGTCGTCAACCCGCACCACGAAAGCCGGAGAGGTGATCCCCGCGATGCCGCTTTCGTGAGCGTCGTCGCCCGTTGCCGCCAATAGAGCCGCGACGCCCGGATCGTTCTTGTCGACCTGTTCGACCTCGACCCCGTCGATGGGACGGAAAGCGGAACGGTCCAGGTAATCCAAGCGTGCCGGTCCCAGGAACGCCGTCACTCCGTCCTCCTGCAACGCGTCGCGATCGAGCCGACCGAACCGCGAAGCCACCCGTCGTACTCGCTCGGCGGCGGCGACGTCGGGAACGGTGACGGCCGTCGCCGTCCCAAGCCGAACGAGCCCCGACCAGCCGGGTGGGCACCATTGAGAACCGGTCGTCACCACCACCGTCACCTCACCGGGACGGAAATCGATCGCCACTCCGGCCGACTCCTGCCACAGGGCTTCCACTGAACTCAAAAGGGACATCGGTTCATGGTCGAACGTTCCGTCGGTGGCGGCAAGGGATTAACCGCTGTAATCCGCCAGCAGCTGTTCCTCCTCGGCGGCTGAAAAACCCCGCGACAGCGCCGGCCGGCCCCGGTCGCGGTCCCACGTCAGCACGTCGGCGGCGGTGACGGACAGGGGAGTGGAGGGCATCCCGGCTGCGCGAGCCTTCGAAGCGTCACGTTGAAGACCGGGCCAGGCCGACCTTTCGCGAACCAGCGGGAACAGAAACGGCGCCCGTTCAGCCCGGACGGGAACAATCTCCACCCGGCTTCCCGCGATCTGCGCACATGTGTGAATGAGGCCCGCCAGCGTTGTCGGTTCCGCGGGACCGACCGCGTCGAAGACGCCACTACGCCGATCGACGAGCAACCGGATCACCAAGGTCGCAAGGTCACGTGAATCGACCACCTGCACCGGTTGTTCGGGCTCGGCCGGTAGCGCGACGCGCCCGCCACGTTCGGCGCGGCGAACCCAGTAGGTGAACGCATCTTGATTGTCGTGCGGACCGGCGACTCGTCCGGGCCGTAGGATCACGGTCCGCTCGTCACCGAACCGAGCTCGAACGTCGTTCTCACAGGCAACCTTCAGCGGACCGTAGGTGGCGTTGTCGAGTTCTTCGGTGTCGCGGCGCTCGGCGCGCAAAGGCGTGGATTCGTTACCACCGGGGCCGATACCGTCGTGGTCGTAAACGGCCTGGGTCGATATGAAGACGTACCTGTCGACCCGGTCTCCCAGGGCTGCCATTGTCGTGGTGACGTGTCGCGGCACGTACCCGGACACATCCACCACGGCGTCCCAGTGCCCGGTGGCCAATGATCGGTAGTCGTCGACATCGCGGTCCCCGGTGAGCCGAGGAAGGTCGGGGAACAGGTCGGCACCGGTGAATCCACGGTTAAACAAGGTCACGTCGAGCCCGTGTCGCACGGCGGTGTCGACGACGGTTCGACCGATGAACGAGGTGCCGCCGAGAACGAGAACTCTCATGCGCGAAACCTACAGACGAGCCGGGGACGTAAAAGGCCCGGGACGAGGGGTCTCGAGCTCCCACATCCCGGGCCATGATCGTCGGCTCGCTGTTGGAGGACCGTGCCGACGAATGGATTCGCCGCAAGATGCCCGGCTCGCGGTTGAATCCGTATAAAAGTCTATGTTCCGCCGACGCTTGCGCGTCATTGGTTAGGAGTCCAATGTAATCCGGGATTTTGCCTTCGACCAGTCTCCGAAGGTTCCGACGGTGTCTCTCTTCGGTCAATGCTGAGTACCCCTAGGTACCACTTTCCGAGTGACTGTTCGGTTCGCTGGTCAACACTGTCCGGTTTGGCGATCGTCCCGGATACGTTCAAGAACTCGGTCACAGATGTCGGCCATGACTTTCATCTCATCGGGAGTCATCAGATCGACAAAGTAGCGTCGTGCCGCCGCGAGATGTCCTGGTGCAGCGGCACGAATCGACTCAAGCCCGTGTTCGGTGAGCTCGACCATGGTGCCTCGTGCATCCGCTTCACACTCGGTGCGGCGCAGAAGGCCACGTTTCTCCATCCGCCGAAGTTGGTGGGCAAGCCTGCTGCGGTCCCAACTGACCTGTGTTCGCAACTCTCGGGCACGTAGCCGGTGTCCGTCGGTCTCGGACAAGACGACCAGCAGTTCGTAGTCGGCGCTGGACAGGCCGGAATCCTGCACCAACTGGCGTTCCAGTGTCGCGCCCAGGTCGCTGCGTACGTGGTGAAACGCACGCCAAGTGTGATTTTCCTGTTCATTGAGCCATCGGGGTGCAGTCATGGAAACAACCCTACCCTGGTTGTTGACACGTCAGCAATATCTGCTATATTTGTTGACACGTCAGCAATGAGGTTGATGCGTTGAACTACAGATCAGATGGGGATGGAATCAATGACCGTTTTGGATCCGACACTGACCGGCAAGTACGCCCTCGACACCACTCACACCCGGATGGGTTTCGTCGCCCGCCACGCCATGGTCACCAAGGTGCGCGGGAACTTCGCCGAATTCGACGGGGGCGGGTTTCTCGACTTCGACGAACCCACCAAGTCCAACGGAACCGTGACGATCCAGGTCGCCTCGGTCAACACGGGCAACGAACAGCGTGACGGGCACCTGCGCACCAACGACTTCTTCGACGTCGCCACCTACCCGACCATCACCTTCGCCTCCACCGACATCGAGCGGGTGGACGACGAAAACTACAAACTCACCGGTGACCTGACGATCAAGGACGTCACCAAGCCCGTGACCATCGACATTGAGTACACCGGGGCCGCAGTAGACCCGTACGGGAATCAGCGCGCGGGCTTTGAGGGTAAAGCGGTGATCAACCGCCGAGACTTCAACGTCAACTTCAACGCAGCGCTTGAGGCCGGGGGTGTCCTGGTCGCCGACAAGGTCACGCTCGAGTTCGACATTTCGGCGATCAAACAGGACGAAGTATAAAGCGACTGTTTTCCAGGAGGCGGGGCGCAGGGGCAGCGTTCCCGCGGAGGACGGCGACGGCGCATGGGGTGACGCCGTCGCCGTCCCGTTCTTTCGGTACCCGAGTCAAGCCGG
>DXGR01000116.1 GCA_019113825.1 Candidatus Stackebrandtia excrementipullorum
GGGAGTACTCGGCGATCTCCGACTCGGACAGGCTGTTCAAATAATCGTCGAAACCCGACATGATCGATTCCTCGGCTCACGGTTCAGCCCTCCTGGAACCAGTGGGTTGTCAGGGTGGTGGTCCAATGGTCGGTTTCGTTGCGGGCGTCGAAGAGTCGGGCGCGTTCGTATGCGATGGATTGCCATCGTTGGCCGGTCGCCGGGTCATTGCGCAACCGGTAGTGCCGTGCCAATGCCGCGGCCGCCTCGATCGCGTCGACTTTGGACTCGGTTGCCTTTTCCACGGCGTCGAGTAGGAAACGAGCCTTCGACACGGTGTCGTCATCGGCGGAGTCCCACGGCGCTGCTTCGGATGCACAGATCACCGCGAATTCGTCCACATCGCTGACGATGTCGTCGAATTCCGACCTGTCGGTGTCTTTCAGTGTCTGGCGGTACTGCTGCCATGCCTTCTCCGGCTGTCCGCAGAGAGTGGTCCAACCGGCTCGATTGATCGTCACCGTTCGCCGGCTCGCCTCAGAACCCACCATGGTGGCTTCTCGTCGATCCAGGTATTCCAACGCGTCCGCGGGATCGAACGCGCTCAACAACGCGCTTGTGAGCAGGACTGTCGTCGATTTTTGCGGATCCCACCAACCCGGTCCACCGGTCACCCACTGGTCGAACCAGCCGTCGAAACGCGACCGTTCACCGGTGTGCGCGTGCCAAGCGGCACGTGCCAGCGCCAGGTTCGCGCGAGCGCCTCCACGGCCTGCTTTCACTTCGACCTCGAGATGATCGAGATAAGCCTCAATGGTCGCGCGCGGCACATTCGGGTCGTCGGTCATGGCCACCAGCGGCATCAAGACGAGTGTTTCCATCGGTTCGCGCATGGTTTCGGGTATCTCGTTGGCCCGCTCCGTGACGAATTCCATGGCCGGAACGAACAGACGGAACCCTTCCGCGAATTCGCCGCGCTGCAACAGCGACACCACCTGCCACCACCGTGCCCCCGCCATGATCATGGCCGAGTTCAGTGCCTTCGCGTCCCGGTAGACGGCCTCCAACGCCGCCTCCTGTTTAGGCCCGTCCTCCTCCATCTCACAAGCGGCATGGAAGTTGTCCGAGACACGGGAGTACTCGGCGATCTCCGACTCGGACAGGCTGTTCAAATAATCGTCGAAACCCGACATGATCGATTCCTCGGCTCACGGTTCAGTGGTCGTGTGGTCGTGTGGTCGTGTGGTCGTGTGGTCATTGGGCATGGCGACCGGCGACGTCGGTCGCCAACTTCACCAGTGCGGCCACACTGTCGGCGAGTACCACGTGATCGCGCGGATGCAATGTGACACCGGAGTGGAGAGCGGCCAGGACCCGCAGCGTATTGACGACGTGGCTGTGAACATCTCGATCGAGTGGTTCCCCCAGGACACGAACCAACGGCGAACCGACGTTGAGCACCAACCGGGGCCCACGTGGCCGAGCCGCCGACGAGAACCCGCCGAAGACCGCCCCCCACCCCGGCGCATCGGCGGCGCCCGCGTCGCCGTCGGCGCTCCACCCGCGTTCCGGCGGCAGCTCAAGCCCCACCAACGTCTCCGTTTCGAAGTCGACCACCTCGACCTCGTAGCGGTACAGCACCGATCGAACCGATGTCTCGATAACCTGAGCCAGCGACCGATCAGACGGCGTCGCGGCACCGGAAACCAGGGTGTCCAGATCCAGTGATTTCAGCTGCACCTCCGGCCGAGTCTGAGCCAGACGCTGAAGGACCTGTGGCTCGTGGACATGAGAAATGTCGACAACGGTCAAACCCTGTGCCTTCGCCAGCGGCGCCAACGCATCGAACTCGGCCTGCCTGTACGACTGATAAAGCACTCGAGTGGCCGGTTCGTCATCCGTGCCGTCCAACAGATCCGCAAGAGTACGGTCACCACGCGACGTCAAGAACGGCACGTGGTCGTACACAAACCGAAACACGGCCGGGTCGTCCAACGCCATCGCCCGCAACCCGACACTGTGCGCGTCGACAAAACGACGGAAAGTGTCCGGGTGGGAACGTGACAGTTCAACAATGTGAGCGCGCAGCAACGTCCCGATCTGCGTCGCCGCCTCGACGGTCAACGCCGTCTCCTGAAACGACTCCCGCGACGCTGTCAAGGGCAGCGACCCCGCGTCAAGGACCAGCCGAGCGAAGTACGCCCATTCCGGAGCGAGCTGCGTGTTGTCGTCCGAGACCAACATGCCGCGGCTGTAGACCAGGTCGCCGGCGCGACCCGTCGTCGATTCACGTCGCGGCGTGATGTACGCGAGCCCCCGGACACCGAGCATGGGGATCTCCAGCCGCAGTGTCGTCAAAGGGTCGAAACCGAAGACCTCCTGACACAGCGCGGCCGCATCCTCCGGTCGGAGACTTTCCGGCGCAGGCCGTGCACTCACCCGAGTGGGAACACCGACATCGTCGACGACGTCCACGGGCACATCGAGGTAACGGGCGAAATCACCCGCAAGTCTCGTGAGACGACGCGGCGAAGCCCACATGACCTCCTCAGGCCGCAGACGTACTCGAACCCTCGTGCCGGGCGCGGGAAGCGGCTGCTCACCATCGGTGATCCGGTACGTCCCGTCGCTGCGTCCGACCCACCGCATCGTGGGAGCATCCTCGGTGCGACCGCTACGGGACACGACCTCGACGGTGTCGGCTACCAGGAAACACGACAGCAACCCGATACCGAAACGCCCCAGGAAATCCCCGCCGGCTCGCTCAAGATCCTCACGTTTCGAGGATGCACCGATGGTGGCGAGCAGGCTTCTCATTTCGTCGCCGGTCAAACCGACACCGTCGTCGGACACGACGATGTCGTCGCCGTCCACACGAATCTCGATCCCGCCCTCCCACCTGCGGCCGCCGTCGGCAGCGGGCGCCTCGTGGAGAGCACGCGCGGTAATGGCGTCACGCGCGTTCTGGATAAGTTCACGTACGAACACTCGAGGGCTCGAATAGAGGTGTCGTGACAGGATTTCAACAACACCGCGCAGATCGACTTGAAACCGTTCGGTGTCGTCAAGGGGATCGGATTTCACTAGATCACGATAGCTCGCCCCACCGACACTCACCGACGTCAACGAAGGTCCGGGCGGGCTTGACGGGCCGATGAAAAAGTGACCGCCACCCTGCCACGATCCGTGGCAACCCGCCGCCTGATCGCACGAGCGACGGGTTAACCGGCCCCGCCAGTAGACCACCGACCGACGGTGAGACGGCCGAGCCGCCGGAGCGTTGTATCCCGGTTGGATCGGCGGTGATGACCTCGCCGTTACCCTAACGGCGACGATGTCGTTGCCGCAGCGGGAAAGGAGCCCTCGATGTCACGCGAAACAGAGCTGCTCGCCGGCGTACGTATCGCAACTTCGAGCCCGGACAAGTCCATCCGCGCCACCTACGAGTTCGGCAAAAACATCGCCCTCTCCGGTGACCCCGAAAAAATACGGAACCATTCCGACACCGACTTCGCCTCGGAGATGTCACGAGCGTTGAACGGACTGCTGTCGGGCTTCCGCCAAGCGAGGCACATGGCAGTGGAAAAGACCTACGGGAAACTTCCCGACAAGCCACAGAACGCCAGCGCAGCAGCAGTTGTCGCCGATCAGGAAGACCTCAAGCGGGAGTTGTCCGACATCGAGGTCACGGGTAGTTCACCGGACGGACTGATCTACATCGGGCTGCGCCCCGCCCACGGATTCGATGTTCGCTTGGAAGAGTCGGCGACCGTCCGCTTCGGCGGTAAAACCCTCTTGGAATCTGCCAACGCCGCACTGCGACAGACACTTTTGGAATACAACCGGGCCGTTGCCGACGTTCGAAAAAACCGGTACCAGCGGCTCCTCGCACATAGGAGAACCTCCCATGTCCGTTGAGATCAATACAGACGAGGTCATCCGTGTCGGACGCGACCTGTATCCGGACCTGGCGGCAAAGTATCGGGTGATCGCCACGACCCTGGGAACAGCGCAGAACGATCACGGCGCCGATGCGTTGTCCGGCAGCTCTTTCCTCAGCGAGTGGGCGGCATACAACACGCATATCGGGATCACACTGGAGGTGAGTGGCCGCCACCTGGACGACTGCGGCCGGACACTGGTCGCCGTCGCCGAGGACCATGCATGGACCGACGAGCAGAATGCGCACCGAATCGCCGAGGCGTATACCGGATCCATCGAGGACGAACTCAAGCCCGGTTAACGTGTAACCCCGACGTGGAGAAACAAGCATGGACGCCCCGCCTCAGCCGACCACATACAACGAGTTCTATGCGGCACTCATGTCCGAGTTCGACAGCTTGGCTCTGCTTGCCGCAGAGAAAGCCAACATCGAGCGAATGGTCACCGATCCGATCCCGTTCATGGACGCCGAGCCTGCCGGGCCGGCTATATCGGACGCCTCGGATACCTTGAGTAGGTTCGCATCGGGGTATTGCTACGGGGATCTCGCCGGTATCGCAAACCTTCGGTCCAGTATCGGCCTGGCGCGGACAATACTGAACGGTGATGCGCTGCCCGATGATGCACCCGTCGCCGGTTACGAAGGCATCGACGGCGAGATCGCCGAGATCACGGTCGGCTTGGCGTCGTGGGAAAATCCGACGGGCAGACTTTTTCAAAGCAAGTATGTGAACAGCATCGGCATGAAGAAGACGGCGCAGTATGAATCGTTGGGCAAATCCGACTGGGCGCTCGAAGCCGCAGAACGAATTTTGATCGAAACCCGTAGAGCGGCCTTGCAGCTTCCGGTGGACGCACGGGAAGCGCTCAGCCGGTACAACCCGTGGGAGGCCCTGTGGGGAGGGGTGGACGTGACACTCACCGTCATCGGCATCACGTCCGGGATCATCGGATCGACCTTGGTGGAGATCGTGAAACGTCCCCTGCCGACACAATCGGGGTTGTCGGTGGCGGGGCTCATGGTGGAGTTTCAGAACGCCGTTTTGGCGCTTCGCGACGCGAAGCTCGACGGTGAAGCCGACATCAAGTCGACGTTGAGCCGCGAACTCGATCAGGAAAGCAGCACATGGCACGAGCGGGTGTGCGCACGACCCGGCGACCCACACGCGCCGCCTGGCCGTGGGCCGCAACCGGGCGGCCCCCCGATCGCCGTGTGATCTTGGCTGGGCCGGGCCCGCGTGAAACGGTTGGCCGGCCCGGCGGTGAAAAACGTGCCCCGCGGTGACAGTGCACTTGACACTTCGCGGTACCCCTTGCAGCACAACCTATCGGGGTGTTGGGTGTGTGTAGAGGTGTTGCATGTGTTGGGCTCCTTGGGTGACGAGTTTGACGTAGGCGGGGCGGTGGCGGTGTTTGGGTCGTGGTGGTGGGTTGGGGATGACGATTTTGGACATGCGGGA
>DXGR01000117.1 GCA_019113825.1 Candidatus Stackebrandtia excrementipullorum
CTTTGAGGACTGTCCACGATTGCCGGTCTGTGCGGGTTCAGGGTGCCCGAAGAAACGCGGTAAGTGCTTCGACCCAGGCGTCGAAGGCATCCAGGTGTGCATCGTGCGACGCTCCGACGAGGTCAACGCGTGTGACGTCGTGTCCCCGGTCGACGAAACGGGTCTTCTGCTCCTCGGTGAACATGCCACCGTCGGCGTAAACCGCCAACGTCGGCGCCGCGACGCGTTCCCATTCGGCCCACCGTGGTCGGCCTACCGCCTCGATGGCGGACTGCATCACGTCCGCGTCGAAACGTGGGCGCAGACCGTCGGCATCCTTCACCATGTCGTCCACCCAGGCCCGCGTCAACGGACTGTCGCCGAGCGCATCGAGCGCCGCCTGCCGATCCGGGAACGGCACCTTCCAGGAGCGAAAATAGTCACCTATCGCAGCGTGTTCGTCAGGTGTGCCGCCACCTTCGTTGCCTTCAAGGAGCACGAGTTTTCGGACCAGGTCGGTACGGGCCGCGGCGACCAGCATTGCCGTGTGGGCACCCATGGACTGTCCGATAAGGTCCACCGGGGACGTGGTCTCGGTGCCGATGACGTTCACGACGTCCTCGACGAAGGCTTCTCGGGACGTGTCGGTGGGGTTGCGGGTACTCAAACCGTGTCCGCGTTGATCGATCAGGATGACCCGACGACCGGCCAGGGCACGTGCCGTCGGCAGAAGCTCGCGACCGGAACCGGCCAGCCCGTGAAGAATGACGGCCGTGGGACCTGCACCGGAAAGCACCGTGTACGAGATCGTCGTCCCGTCGGCCGTTTGCAGGTAGCGTCGCGTCTCCGTCATGGCGCGATCCTACAAACGGCCGATGGCGCAACCGAAAACCCCGTCCGCGTGGGCGCCGACTCTCCCCCCCTCGCGGGGAAGCCCGCGGGCCTGTGGGGCTCCCGCGGTGACTACGCGTACGCCCTGCCTTTACCGGAGTTCCCGGGCTCGGCGATGGTGAAACACAACCGGAGGTCCGTTTCTTCGATCATGTTCACCTGCTGCGTGAACTCCTCGTTGGTGACGAACAATGTGCGCGTGAACGTCCACTCGTGTGACAGCCAACGACGGAGTTCGTCCAACAGCGTGCGGTCGGTGCGGGCCGCCAGCTCGGACTTTCTCACCCAAAAGTAGACCACCGCGTCGTAATCGTTCCACTGTCTACCATCAACGGCGGAAATCGTGGCGGAGGCGAACATGCGGGAGTCGGTCGGGACGATGTACACGCACCCCAGGCAGCGGGTACCTGCCGCGTCGATGACGGTATAGGTGAAGGTGGAGCGCGCATCGTGCCGCTTTTCGAGTCCTTCCAGGTCTTTGCGGTTGGCTTCGACCGTGAAATCGTCTTCCGGCCACGACGATTGCTCCCACTTGCGCAGGAACTCTCTGCTTTCCATGACGGCCGCGTAGTCGATCTCCGCGTCGTCGGCCGTGATCGGACGCAAAACGAAAGCATCCGTTGTCAAGCCGTCGGGTACGTCGGTCATGTCCGTGAAGCTCATGGTTTCCTCCTGCAGGTCAGTCGGCTTCAGCGTAGAGACGGAGCCGGCGGTTGTAATCTCGTTTTCTTCTCGACACGAACCGTGACCGGAGACCGAACCGTTCATGTATCACCGTCGACGTCGTGTTGACGGTGCGAAGGCGGTCCGGTACGTTTCCATGCGCATGATCATCCCGGCACGGTGATCGGCGACAACGGGACTTTCAGCCGTGGTTCTCGTTGTGCCCCTTGCCCGATCCGCTCGCTTCGAGTAGCGCCCGTTATGGAATTCATGTGCCCATCACGCTCAACATCCCGAACCCGCCCGATCCGTCGGCATCGGTGTGGTCCGTCCCAAAGTTTTGTAGAGGCTCGTGATGTTTGACAAATGTCGAGCGGCGCTCGTGCTGGGGGCGGTGTTGTTCGCCGGCGGCTGCCCTGTTCTGCCGGGTGAGGACTTCTACGATGTCGGCATTGCGAAAGTGGGGGACGCCTATCACCTGTACGCGCCGATGTGCGACGGGGAAAGCCTGGACGGCGTCGAGGTGACGACGGAGAGCGCGAATCCCGCCGACCCCGACACCTGGTCCACCACCCGGTACTGGGCGGTGGACCAGGCGATCGACCAATCCACCAAAGAAGGTTGGATCGAACTGGGAGCCGATGACGATTTTGCCGTCGTCACGGTGGAGGGAGCACACACGACGCATTGGCCGGAGTTCTTCTCCTTGACGCTTTACCAGTGGGACGGGCCGGAGAGGTTCACGACCAGCGCCACGGTCATGATGGATGTTCCGATGCCCGAATACCCCGCCGACGCGGATATCACCACCATTGACCACTTCTTCGACAATCCACATGATCGGAACGAAGGAGCCCCTATGAGTCCGCTGGAGATGCGTTACCTCATGGGATGTGCCAGGCAATACCTGTGACCCGGTGTTGACCGGCGAGGATCGTGTCTCTCATCGCGGACGCGGCCCCTGTCGGCGCATGCCGACGGGGGCCGTTCCGTGGGATGAACGTTTGCCGCTGCACCCGCGAATCTTGTTGACGCGTGGGGTGAGGAGCCCGAGGCGCCGGCCGGGATCATGATGGAGTCGGCGATCCTTCCGTGAAGGCGGTTGTTTGTTCCGCGGTATTCCGGTGGACGACGGTTGCGCCATGGTCGACGAATGACCGTGAACTCGTCGGGGTTAAGCCCATGTCGGGTGTGCGTCCGAAGAGGGCGATAAAGATCCGTTCGATCCTGGCGTGGTCGACGTGGTCGGGGTCTATGAGGTGGCGAAGCATCAGGCCTTCGCCCAGCGCGCTCCAGGCGACGGCCTGATCGGTGGACGCCGTACGGTCCCCGTCTGCGGTGTTGGCCTCGTCGATTCTGCGGTATCGCGCTGCGAACTGCTCGCGGAGTTCGGGCTTCTCGCGAACGACGTAGAGCAGTGCCTCCAGCGCCAGCAGTCCCCAGTCCGGATCGAATGCGGCCGTGGCGTTTCGGGGTTGTTCGTCGTCGGTGGCGACGCTGTCGTTGATGTGCCGGTCCAACACCGCGAGGAACAGATCTTCCTTGCCGGCGAAGTTGGCGTAGACGGCTCCCTTGGTGAACCCGGCCGATCGCGCGATGTCGGTGATCGAGGCGCCCCTGAGACCGCGTCGGGCGAACGACTCGCGTGCCGCATCGAGCAACCGTTCGCGGGTCTGTGCCTGGCTTTCGGCC
Organism: Candidatus Stackebrandtia excrementipullorum; assembly: GCA_019113825.1. Classification (GTDB taxonomy): domain Bacteria; phylum Actinomycetota; class Actinomycetes; order Mycobacteriales; family Micromonosporaceae; genus Stackebrandtia; species Stackebrandtia excrementipullorum. The sequence goes on from DXGR01000117.1 coordinate 3,226, forward strand.
CGGCTTTTCGGTTCGTCCATCGGCCCCACCATAGCAGTTCGAATACTCTGTAGTATCCAGATACCCTACGGTATCTGAAGTGTGTTCGCCTGTCGTCAACGGAGGTTTCCGTGATCATCAAAAGTCCCCTACGGCCGCTACACACAACCGCGGTCCGTCGCTTGTGGGCGGGACAGGCCGTGGCGTTGTTCGGCGCCGAACTGCACCTCGTCGTCATAGCCTGGCTTGCCCTGGAAATCACCGGTTCCGGCTTGGCCCTGGGCACGGTCCTGGTCGCCGGGGTGCTTCCGCGCACCGTCTTCACGCTCCTGGGCGGCGTCCTTGCCGACCGCATGGGACATCGGCCGGTCCTGTTGTCGTGCAACCTTCTGCGAGCCGTCGTGGTCATGGCTCTCGCCATCGTCGTCGCCGGTGGACACCTTCGGCTATGGCACCTCTACATCGTCGGTACCGTGCTCGGAACGCTGACGTCGTTCTATGCGCCGGCACTGTTCAGCGCGATCCCGCGCGAATGTCGGCAGGGGGACGTGCGTGCCGCGAACGCGCTCATCCGAGGCACTGCGGAGGCGGTCGGAGTCGTCGGACCCGTACTCGGTGGCTTCATCGTCGCCGTCGCCGGGACCGTACCGGCGGTCTGGATGACCGGCGCCTGTTACCTGCTGTCCGCGCTCCCGCTGACAATGCTGCAACGTGCACCTCGCACACATCCCGGCTTCACCGAAGGCGCCCCCAAGCAGCGCAAGTCCGTCCTCTCCGACATGGCCGGGTCCTTCGCCGTCGTCGCGCGCGATCGGTTTCTTCGTCGGGTTCTGCTGTTCGTTTCCATCGCCGGTTTGACGTTGACCGGGCCGATCACCGTCGGTGTTCCCTGGTTGGCGCGGGAGACGTTCGGCTCCACCGCGATCGGTTTCGGGTTGCTGTTGTCGATGTGGACGGCCGGGACCCTCGTCGGAGTCACGGCATCGGGATCGCTGTCCCGCACGCCGCGCTGGCGCGTACTCGTCACGACCGTCTGTCTCGTGCTCGGAGTCTGCATGGTCGGCCTGGGGTTGGCCGACAACCTCACGACGGCTGCGGTGTGCCTGTTCGGCATGGGCACCGCCGCCGGCAGCTTCAACATCTTCCTGATGACGTGGCTGCAGCAGCGGGCTCCCACTGCGATGATCGGCCGCGTCATGAGTATCGCCGAGTTCGCCGAGATCATCTCGACGCCCGTGTCGTTCCTCCTGGCGGGGGCCCTCCTCGACGTGTCGGTCGCATGGTTGTTCGGTGGAGCCGGGTTGCTCCTCGCGGTGGCTTCACTCGTCGTGGTCCTGTCCCGTGACGTACCCGATAGCGAACCCCGGACGACCGAGACGCGGGCACACGGCGGTGGTGGGTGAGTAGCGCGGCATATGTCGCTCGACGTGCGGCCGCGCGGCTTCCGAACGATCGGCGATGTATAAACAATTGGACCTCACATATATATGCGTTATCCTATAGCCATGTCACTACGACACGCGATCCTGGGGCTCCTGTCGATCCAACCGATGAGCGGGTACTTCCTGAAGAAGGTCATCGACCAGAGCATCAGCCACTTCTGGGTAGCCGACCAGTCGCAGATCTACCGGACCCTGGCGGCCCTCGTCGACGACGGCCTGGCATCACGTCACACCGTGGTCCAGGAAGACCGTCCCAACCTGCACCTTCACGAACCCACCCGGGAAGGACTGGCCGAGCTGGACAGATGGCTCGAAGAGCCTGCAAAACCACCACCGGCGCGTGACCCTTTCCTCGTTCGGCTGTTTTTCGCCGACCGCATGTCGCCGGAGGGCATACGTCGCCTGCTGGACACGCGACGCGACGAGACCGCCGGGCACCTTGCCGCGTTGGAGGCCGTCACGATGCCGAAAGCAGTGCCGGAAACCGTCACCGCGCTTGGATACGCCTTGCGAAAGGCGGCGCTCGACAACGGCATCGCCGAGGCCAGGGCGGAACTGGAGTGGTTGGACGAGACCCGAAAAACCGTCGAACGGATGACGTCATGACCGATACGGATCGGCACCAACAGGACGGTCGACTCGACCGAATCGCCGCCCGCTACGCGACGAAGCGGAGCGTGTCGGCGATGAGCTTCACGATCGAACAGCCCTCCACGGGGTTTTCATGGGGATACGGGGATACGGACCGGCCGTTCTTCATCGCGAGCATCACCAAGCTCTATACCGTCGCCCTGATCATGCAACTGCGTGACGAAGGCGCCTTCACTCTGGACACACCCGCCGCCGACCTTCTCGGGCCGGAAACGATGCGGGGCCTGGTCGTCCACGACGGCCGCGATCACGGTTCGGCGATCACGGTGCGGCACCTGTTGTCCCACACCTCCGGCGTGCCGGACTACTTCGAACAGCGAGGCGTCGACGGCGGCACGTTCCTGGAGCAGATGATCGCCGGAGACGCCGCCTCGACGTTCGAGGACTATATGGAGTCGGTTCGGGCCATGCGAAGCCGGTTTGTTCCCGGTGACGCTGGCAGGGCGCAGTACTGCGACACGAACTATCAGCTCCTCGGCCGTATCGTTGAGGCGGTCACATCGGACGGTTTCGAGCATCGACTGCGCAGTCGGATCCTTCGGCCGCTCGCTCTCGACGCGACATGGCTGTTCACACCGGACACCCTCGACCGGTACGACGAGGTCATACCGCCGATGCACGGGTCGAAGACGTTGCGGATCCCTCAACGGATCGCGTCGTTTCCTCCAGACGGCGCAGTGGTCTCGACCCCGAACGACCAGGTTCGATTCCTGCGCGCCTTCATGGGGGGCGAACTTTTCCCGAAGTCGTACCTCCCCGAAATGGCCACGGGGTGGAAGTCGGTGTTCTCGAAGATGGTGCCGATCCAGTACGGCATCGGTCTGATGCGGTATCGAACACCGCGTTGGCAGTCACCGTTGACGCCGTTGCCCGAGATGATCGGTCACGCCGGCGCTTTCGGAAACGTACTGTTCCACATGCCCGAACGCGACCTGTACATCTCGGGGACCGTCAATCAGATGCGCCCACGGGGATTGCCGTACCCGATCATGCTGAGGCTGGTGTCCCAGATCGCATGAGCAACGCGATATTCCGCTGCGGTGCCTTCTCCGGCCGGGGACCGCCAAACGCCGACCGGCCACGGTTGTTCCGTCGATGAGTGCCTTGGCGTGATGAGACGCCGAAGTCTGTGACGTGCTGTTCTGTTGAACGGTGTTGGCGAGGCTTTCACGACGCGCTGTCGAAGTACGAGCATCTTCTCGACCCGGCAATCCGTCCGCTCGAACGGTCGCTCACCACAACCTGGTTCACAAGCTGTTTCTCGGCGCTCGACGATCACGTCGTGCGCTCCCCGAAACGGGACGGTGCCGGTGCCGGTGCCGGTGCCGGTGCGAGCGTTCAGGGTGAAGACGACCGCGACCGTTATGCGTCGGGAGGCCCCGAGACGTGCGAGTTCAGTCTCGCGGCCTGTTTGATCAGGTGGTGTCGTTCGGCAATCGTGGGTGCCTTGGACGCGGCAGCCGTGTACAGGCGCGCCGCCTCCACGCGGTCCGCGGCCCGCTCGTGCAGATAAGCGGCCACCGCATCTCTGCGTGGCACCGACGCGTCAACGTCGGCAAGAGCTGCCAGGCCCGATCGGGGGCCGTCGACGTGTCCGACCGCGACAGCTCGATTCATCCGTACCACCGGGCTGTCCGCCAACCGGGTCAGCTCGTCGTACCACTGGAGGATCTGCGGCCAGTCGGTCTCGTGGGGATCGGCTGCGTCGTCGTGGAGAGCCGCGATCGCCGCCTGCGCCTGATACGGGCCGAGCCGATCGGTCGCCAACGCGTGTTGCAGGATCGCGACGGCTTCGGTGATCATCTGTGTGTCCCACAGTGATCTGTCCTGTTCATCCAACGGGATCAGTTCACCCGTCGGCGACCATCGCGCCGTCTGTCGGGCGTGGTGTAGCAGCATCAACGCCAACAGGCCCGCCACCTCGGGGTCGCCGACGGACTCGTTGAGTTGCCGTGTCAGACGAATGGCCTCGGCGGCCAGATTGATCTGTCCGGTGAATCCCTCGTTGAAGATGAGGTACAGCACGGCCAGCACGGCACCGATATCGCCCGGCCGGTCGAACCCGGCGCCGGTGACGGTCCGTTTGGCACGGGAAATCCGTTGCGCCATCGTTGTCTCCGGCACCATGAACGCCTGTGCGATCTGGGCGGTCGTCAACCCGCCGACCGCACGCAGGGTCAGTGCGACCGCCGAGGCCGTCGTCAGTGACGGATGGCAGCACCGGCTCAACAGAAGCAACGTGTCGTCGGCCTGTTCGATCGGGCCGGGAGGAGGTTCCCGGTGGAGGCGATCCTCCCGGCGGTGGCGGGCGGTGTCCGACCGGTAGACGTCGATCAGCTTACGACCGGCAACTCTGATCAGCCAGCCCTTCGGATCGTCGGGCATCGCGTCGGGCCAGACGCGGAGGGCTTCGATCAGCGTCTCCTGGACGGCGTCTTCGGCCGCCGCGAAATCGGCTCCGCGACGGACGAGGACACCGAGAACTTGAGGGGCCAACATTGAGGCCGTTGTTGCGTGATGTGGTGTCCCGAAGGTTCCCCGTGGTGTTGTCGAAGGGTCTGTCATACAACACCGGGGTGACGGATCGTCCCCGCCGTCACGTGTGGCCACCGTGACGGGGACTTGCCGAGAGCGGAATTCGCAGCCGGCTTGTGGCGCAACAGGTCACTCCTTCGTCTGTTCAGTCCGTGGTGGTGGGTGCGGCGGACAGGAAGGGCCGGACCTCGATCCACTCGTGGAGCGGTTCGCCACCCGCGCCGGGCGCCGACGACAGGAATGCGGCGGCTTCATGCGCCCGCTCCCGCGAATCGACGTCGATGATCATCCACCCCGCGATGAGGTCTTTCGTTTCGGGAAACGGTCCGTCCGTCACGGGGGGCCGCCCTTCACCGTCGTATCGGACGAACTCTCCGTCCGGGGCCAGGGCCTGACTGTCGACGTATTCGCCGCGCTCGCGCAGCGCGTCGGCGACGTGCTCCATGAAGGCGACGTGTGCGGTGACCTCTTCGGGCGTCCAGCGCTCCATCGGAAGGTCACTGCCGGGCCCGTGTTGAGGAACACCGCGGTAATGCTTCAGCAACAGGTATTTCGCCATCGTTTTCTCCGTTGTTCCGTGACGGCCATTGTGCCGTCCTCATCTTGATGACGGAGCCGAAGGCCCGTTCTCGACACGATGCGGAAACGAATTTCCGAGGGGGTTGTAACTGTACCGTCCGGACGGTACAGTTACGGCATGGTTCGACCTACCAAACGACCACACCTCATCGCGGCCGCCATGACCGTCGCCGCCCGCGACGGAATCGCCGCTCTCACTCTCGACGCGGTCGCGGCCGAAGCCGACGTCAGTAAAGGCGGTCTTCTCTACCATTTCCCCACCAAGAACGCTCTGATCGCCGCCGTCGCAGCCGACGTCGTGACACGTTTCGCCATCGGTATCGAAGAACGCGTAGCCGCCGACAATCGACCGGCCGCGCTGGCGCACGCCTATGTCGACTCGACCTTCGACGACGACGCCTCTCACCCGGAACTTCTGCACGCCCTCCTCGCGCACCCCGGTATCGGTCCCGAACAGATCGGTACCGCCCTCGAGCTCATCGACGTCTGGGAACAGCGCCTCGTCGCGGCCGGTCTTGACGCCGGAACGGCAGCGCTCGTTCGTCACGCCTGCGACGGCTGGTGGATGACCGAACGCCTCGGTGCGCCTCGCAGCACCACCGCACACGCCGCGACCGTGCTGCGTGCCCGCTTGCACCGGCTCATCGAGGAGGCGACATCGTGAAAACCCTGTTGGCCTACCTCGGGGTCGTACTCGCCGCCGCGACGCCGTGGGTCGAACTGTTCGCCATACCGCCGAGCATCGTGCTGGGGCTGTCGCCGGTCGTCGTCGGACTGGTCGCCTTCGTCGGCAACGCCGCGGTCACGCTCGGGGTGGTCTTCGGTTGGGAACGACTGTCCGCTTGGTGGAGGCGTAAACGCGGCCGTCCGTTGGGAATCGACCCTGCCCGTAGTAGCCGGTCGCGCCGTGCCTTCGACCGGTACGGCGTCCCCGGTCTTGCGTTGCAGGGCCCGATTCTGAGCGGCATGTACCTTGCAGCGCTTCTCGCGTTGAGCCTGGGCGCCGACCGTCGTCGAGTCCTGTTCTGGAGCCTCGTCAGCATTGCACTCTGGTCGTCGTCGCTGGTGGTGGCCACGGTCGCGGGAGTGGGCCTTTTCGGGTGAGGCTTTTCAGGACGAAAAATGTCGGTCGCTCCCGTTAGCGTGAGCTCATGGAGCCTGCGGATTACTGGACGATGATTCACACCGAACGACGACGACTGTGCGACACGTTGGAGGGGCTGAGCCCGACGCAGTGGCAGGCTTCGACTCTGTGCTCGGATTGGACGACCGAACAGGTCGTCGCTCACCTCACCGCGGCGGCGCTCACCGGCACAGGAGCGTGGATCCGCAGTATCGTGCGGGCCCGGTTCAAACCCGCCGTGCACAACGAACGGCTTCTCTCGCGGCGTCTCGGCCCGACACCCGAGGCGACCCTGAAGCGGTTCCGCGATGCGACGACCAGCACGATCGCCCCCACGAAGGACTACCCGGCGTTCCTCGGGGAGGTGATCGTGCACGGCCAGGACATCGCGCGGCCGCTGGGGCTTGACCTGGCACCCGATCCGGCCGCCGTCGTCGCGGTCGCCACCTTCTACGCGGCCAAGGACTTCGCCGTCAACAGCAAAACCCTGGTCGCGGGTCTTCGGTTGGAAGCCGATGACGCCGACTTCGCCGCCGGTGACGGCCCCCTCGTCACCGGCCCGGTCCTGTCACTGGTGATGGCGATGGCCGGTCGCAGCGGCTACGGCGCCGATCTGTCCGGTGACGGTGCCGACGAGTGGAGAAGCCGCCTGTGACCCGGCCCGGTCGCCCGTAACCGGATCTGGGCGCGAAGGCTTGGGCCTACCGGACGAGGCGGCCGTTCGTGACATCGCGCGGGTTTGCGAGCGCCTCAAGGCGACCGATCATCTCGCGACTCCGCATGACGCCACCTTGTGGACTCTGTTGTGTTTTTGCTCGCGCCCGAACGTGTCCGATGAAAAGCCGGGTCGGCGACTCGTCGGGCTGCGAGCCGGTGGTTTCCGGCAACGGACCGTCATCGACTCGGCGGGATCGAGCCGAAGCCACGTCGTCATCCGCCCTGAAGCGGAAACCCAAACGAGCGGGCGCAGCATCCGAGCCCTCAAGGCGACCGCCCGATGTTCAGCGGTGAGCCCCCGGGATTCGAGCCGCGTCGGTGGGCCGCCCGCCGGAGACCGCTTCGCACCGGCAGGTCCGTCACACGTCGGCGAGCACCTCGATGTACCCGTCGGTCCCGTTCAACCGGATCCGTTGACCGTCACGGATGAGGCGCGTGGCGTTCTCCACTCCCACGACCGCGGGCAGACCGTATTCACGGGCGACCACCGACCCGTGCGTCATGAGGCCACCGACCTCGGTCACCAGGCCGCTGACCGCCACGAACAGCGGCGACCAGGACGGGTCGGTGTGCTCGGTGACCAGAATGTCGCCGGGATCGGGGACGATGTCGCCCGGGTTGTGGACGACTCGGGCGCGTCCCTCGACCGTCCCCGCCGACACCGGGAGGCCCACCAGGGAACCGTCCGGGCGGTCGTTGTCGCGGTAGACACCGACGACGGCTTCGCCCTCGGAGGTCATGACCCTGGGAGGCCGTAGTGTCCGGTGAACATCGAACGCGGCTTTACGACCCTCGACGAGTGAACGGTCGACCTGTCCGGTCTCCACGGCGGCCTGTAGTTCCCGAAACGTCAGGAAGTAGACGTCGTTCCGATCGTCGAGCGCGCCGGCGGCGAAAAGCCGGTCCGCTTCCCGCAGCAGGGCCTTTTTGTAGACGAACATGCGGCACACCATGCTGTATTTGGGATGCTCGCGATAGCCGATGAACGTACGCGCTCGGTCGATCATCTGCTTCACCTCGTCGGCTTTCGTGTCACCGTCGGGCAGCAGACGGACCCGTTCCAACAGTTCCCGTTCCTTCTCCGCGGCCTCCCGTCGGCCCTGCTCGAACCGTTGCGTGGCGGCGCCGGCGTCGAAGTGCGTGATGTCGGCCAGCAGCATGGGAAGCAGAGCGGTCGGGTTTTCGCTCCAGCGTGGCCGGGTGATGTCGATTTCGCCGGCGCAGCGCATCCCGTAGGCGTCGAGAAAATCTTCGAGTGCCTCGCGTGACCGCGTCCCACCGGGGTAGGCGTCCAGTTCGGTGAGGAAATCGTCGTGCTCGACACGATGCAGAAAATCCACGACCTCACCGTGTGGACGGATCGTGTCGGCGACGTCGAGGAGCGCCAACCCCATCTGGGAGGTGACGTTGTTGGGCGCCGACTGGGTGAGAACGTCGCCGGCGCTCTTCTCACCCAGCCACGCGTCCAGGTGCTCGTTCAGCCAGGACAACGCGTCCATCCCGGCCATGACCGCTCGGTGATTGTCCGGAGCGAACATGAGTTGCCGGAGCCGACCGATGTCGGTCAGGATGAACTCGAGCAGTTCGGTCCCCGACTTCGACTCGACGGCGTCTTCGAGCGCGGCAAGGGACGAGCGGTTCCGCTCGATCAGACCGGTGACGATGTCGGGGTCGGTCGCCGGTGGGGGAGGAGCAGGCGGCGCAGTGTTCGGCAGGTCGGCGGAGATCTCGGGAACGAAACCGCGCGCAACGACGGTGTCAAGTGCATCTCCGATGAGCGGGTCGCTTGTCCCCAGCGCCTTGATGACGGCCGAACGAAGCGAGGGGGACGCCAGACGGTCGGTGACGTCGACGAACAGTCGTCCACCCGCCTGCCGCATCGGCGCCGGACTGATGAGACACCACATCGACACACCCAACGGCTTCATCGGATCGGTCATCATCTGCTGGTGTCCAACCGAGACGAAGACACGGTTGCGGTCGTCGTCGGTCTCGGGGACGGGAAACAGCGTGGTGATCGGTCGACTTTGAACGATATGGAATCCCGTGTCGGTCAAGCACCATTCGATGTCCTGTGGCGCACCGAAGTGCGCTTCGATACGGCGCGCGCACCGTACCAACTCCAGGACCTGTGCATCCGTCAACACCGGCTGTCGTCGACGGTCCTCCTCGACGTCCACCGTGGCCGTTCCTCCGCCCGGATCGGCGTGCACGGCCAGCTGCTTCGTCGCGATCTCCTTCGTGACGACCCTGCTGTCGCGAACCGTGTAGACGTCCGGATTGACCGTCCCCGACACCACCGCCTCGCCCAGACCAAAGGCCGCCTCCACCGACGCGACCGTGCGGTTCGACGTGACCGGGTCGGCGGTGAACACGACACCGGAGACCTCGGGAACGACCATGCGCTGCACGACGACGGCCATGTTCACACGACGGTGGTCGAACCCGTGGCTCACCCGGTAGCTCACCGCGCGGTCGGTGAACAGGGACGCCCAACAGCGTTTGACGTGCTCGAGAACGTCTCCGGAGGGGACGTTCAGGAAACTGTCCTGTTGCCCCGCAAAGGATGCCGACGGTAGGTCCTCGGCAGTCGCGCTGGACCGCACGGCGTAAAAACCTCCGCCGGTCAACGCCGCCTCGACCTGTTGCACCAGCCCGTCGGGGACGGTCGCCTCCTCCAGCGCCTTCCGTATCGTGGCGCTGAGTGCGCGCAAGCCGTCGACGTCGTCGTGCTCCGTGCGTGCCAGTGTCTCGATGTCGTTGAGGATCGCCGGATCGTTGTCGACGATGCCGCGGTAGGCGTCGGTGGTTACGCAGAAACCGGGCGGCGCGTCGACGCCGTCGACGCGCAGCAGCTCCCCCAGGTGAGCGCCTTTACCGCCCGCAAGCTCCGCATCGGTGCGGTCGATCTCGCTCAGTTCCCGTATGTACCTCGTCACCCTGTATCGCCCTCTTTTCCGTCAGTGCCGGCGTCGCGTCGTGAACCGTCCGCGAGAAGGTCGTAGAGCCGCCGCTTGACCTCGTCAAGCAACGTCGCGGCCCGCTCGACCTGGTGGGGGGAACCGAACCTGCGCAGCTGCCGGGCCTGGCCTGCGATCTCGGGCGGCAGTGCGCGAAGGGCCTCGTACACGTCGTCGGGTTCCCGTGGCCGTGCCGGTAGCGGATCGGAGTCGTCGAGGTCGACGGCGTCACGGGCCTCCCGGCCCCGATCGGTCAGCGAGAACGCCTTCTTCCCGTCGTGTTCCTCCGCGGAGAGGAGACCGTCGCGCTCCATGCGGGTCAGAGCCGGGTAGATCGACCCCGGACTGGGACGCCACCGTCCCGAACTGCGCGCCTCCAACTCGGTCATGAGCTCGTACCCGTGCATTGCCCGCTCCGCGAGCACGACGAGGATCGCATCACGCACGGCACCCCGTCTCACCCGCTGCGGACCCGTTCGACGCCCCACGTCGTCCCCCCTCACCGGACGGCTATTACGCCAATCGTAGTGATATATCGCTACATCGACAACGTCATGCGGTCGTGCGTTTCCGTGACGCACGACCGCAAAGCATTGATCCACTGAGGGGGAGGCGATCAGCTCGACTTTGGAGACGGACTACTCCGAGGACATCGAATACCAGGTGGTCGTGGACGTCGGTTGAAATCCCACCCCCCGATACAGTGCCTTCGCCGCCTCGGTCTCATACGAGACCTTCATCCGTTGCGCGCCTTTGCTCGCCAGCCGGTCGACCCCGGCGGCGACCATCGCCCGTGCCAGGCCTCGCCGGTGGAACTCGTCCTCGATCCGCACCGGCTCCACCAGCCCGACCCTCGTGACCGGGTCGAACCAGTACAGCGAATAACCGGCCAACCGGCCATCGGCCGTCTCCACGGCCAGGTCAAGCGACGGATCGTACAACGAACACTCGGCCAGCCGCTCGGCCACCTTCGCTCCGTTGCGGTCCCGCATCGGATGCGGTGTGCCGTCGCGCTGGGTGCGGTCGACAAGCACGAAACCGTCGGGCATCGCCGGGACGGCCGACCGGTCATCGGCGTCCATCCAGCCGGTGCCGTCTTGTTCTGCCGCAACCAGTCCCGACCGCCCGGCCAGTTCGGTGAAGATCGGGTCGTCGTCGTCCACCGGTACGTCGAACCGGTGGGGCGAGTGCTCGGCCACGAGCTCCAACGCCCGGTTCCACACGACCTCCGGATCGGGAGTCGAAACGCCCGGGACCACGATCGGATCGCACTGCCACGCTTGTTTCCAACTCGTCAACAAAACCCCCGCGACCGGCCCGTCCTCATCAAGCCAAAAAAGCTTCTCGGCGTCGTCGGATTCCCGGTGTGCCCGCCACGACCACTGAACATCACCGGCCTCCCACAGACCGGCGACCCGATCGGCCAGCCGCGCCCGCTGCAACAGTTGTGTCGCCAGCGTCAACGCTTCATTCCCCGACGCCTTGACCTCTCGTACCGACATGTTCATCTCCTCGACAGCCGCGACGCGTTCGCGCCACTAGGGATAGATGCACTCTCGTCGACGTCACACGGCCGACGGCGAGAAGTGGCTCGTGCCGGAAGGTAAGGGAATTCCCCGTCCGGGGCGAACGCTTTTCGCCGGTTTCGTCAGCTCTGGGCCATCGCCGGTCGACGGCCTGACCGGGTGCGCCGCCGGTGACCTCCTCGCAGCGCGGTATTCGAGACAACGATCACAGCCTTACCGCTGCTCCAGCCACACCAGCCACTTGGCTTTGACCTCAGCCATCAGGTCCACGCCGTGATGACGCGCCAACAGCAGGGTCTGGCACAACACGTCGGCGATCGCGGCCCGAAAATCGGCGGCCAGCTCCCCGCCGGTTTTCCCCTTCGTGCGGGCCTGACCGGTCAACGTCAAAAAAGACTGTGTCAGCTCACCGACCTCCTCCTGCAGTTTCAACATGAACCAGGTGGCATCGCGGTCGATACCGAACGCCGCCGCGTACCCTCCGACACCTTCTCGACTTTTTCGGTGACCGTCTCGATGTCCATCTGCCCGGCTCCCTGTTCGTTGTTGCGCATCATGGCCGACGGAGACGAGTGACTGCACCGCATCCTCGCTCACTGGGCGTCTGCCGGGCAGTGACCGTATCGTGCTCATCCGGTTCCGGAGGTGCCGGGCGGAGGGTGTGGTGGGAGCCCCGGTCGTCCACAACCTGCATTTTTGGGTTACCGGTGTGAGGGGGTGGTGTGACCGTCGGTTGCTTGACGGCCAACGGGGCCGTGTCGTCGTGCCGCGTGATGTCGGCACGAACGAGAAACCTCGGCCGGTGTTCGAGTCGGGTGTTCTGCGCGAAAGTTCGCCTTCTGCCGCCACCGGTTCATCGGTGGGACGGCACGACAGGGGCGCCGTACTCGGGCTCACCGGTAACGGGATACATATTCGCCGCGGGTGGTCGGGTGGTCGGGCGGTCGGGTGGTCGGGAGGTCGACATAGGCGTCACGGTTCCCACCGCATCGACGACATCGTGACGTGGAAGGCGGGACGGGAAACCGCGCCCCGCTCCGCCTGCACAACGGCCGTCGCCGCGTTACCGTGCGGTGTCTCCCGCGTCCACGGGCAACGTCACGCCGGTGACGCGACGCGCGTCGTCGGAGGCGAGGAAAGCCACCACGGTGGCCACCTCCTCGGGCGTGACGACACCGGGCATCGGGTTGAAATGATCGATCATGTGTTGAGTTGCCGCAGGATCATCGGATGTCTCGATGAACTCTTTAAGCATCGGCGTCAACACCACGGTCGGCGCGACCGCGTTGACCCGGATGTTCTGGGCGGCGTATTCGATCGCGGCCGTCCGGGTAAGGCTGATCAGCCCACCCTTGGAGTACGAGTAGGCGGCGATCCCGTCGGCCTTGCCGATCATCGCCGTCGTCGACGACGTGCTGACGAGCACGCCACCACCGGACTTCAGGAAATGTTTGATGGCGTGTTTGAAGACGGTGAACGTGCCCTCGCCGTTGACCGTGGCGACGTGACGCCAATCCTCCAGTTCCAGCTCGTGCAGGGGAGCCATGCGGCCGTCGACGGCCGCGTTGTTGAAGACGACGTCCAGGCCGCCCAGTTCCGAGACGGTAGTGTCGAATGCTGCTGTGACCTGCTGGGCATCCGAGACGTCGGCGGGGACGGCCACCGAACCCGCCAGGTCCGCCGCAGCTTGCCGCACGGCTTCTTCATTGCGGTCCACCAAGGCGACTCGGCCGCCTTCGGCGGTGATGTGTTGCGCCGTTGCCAGGCCGATTCCGGAACCTGCCCCGGTGATGAAGACGACCTTGCCGTCGAAACGTTTTCCCATGCTTCCCCCGTTGATGACTGAAGCGTCGGCTTTCGTGTCCGGAGCCTGTCGTGGTCACCACGCGGACCGCGATGTTCGGCCGCGATCTCCACGCCGGGTTGGTCGAACGCGATCGGGCCGACGCGGGCTTGTGAGCGTCCACCGGTGTGGCTCTTCGCCGGTCAACGTGGTTGGTATTGACCGAAAGTCCACAGATTGCCCTCCGCGTCGCGGACGGTGGCGGATTGGCCGCCGTAATCTTTTTCCACCACGTTTTCGACCATCTCGGCACCCGAGTCGACGGCGCTTTGCAGTACGTCGGCGACGTCCTCGGTCACCAGGTATGTCGACGCGTGCCCGGGGCTGCCGTCAAGCGTCATGTCCGGAGAATGTTGCCCGTACATGATGCCGCCGCCGGCGGGCCAGAGTAGTTCGGCGTGCACGACGGCATTGGAGTCACCGTCGGAACGGATGATGCGCAATGGCGTGAAACCGATCGCCTGAAGCCATTGGGTCATCTTGTCGGCGTCGTGGAACGTGAAGGCCGGCCACAAGCCGGTCGGGTTGCCCATCACTGTCATGCTCCTTACCTCGATGTTGGCTGAACCCCCAGTTTGCGCGTGCGATGCGCGAGCGGCGGGTAAACGACGGGAACCGGTCACGATCCGGCCGAGTGACGCATCGCCCTTGCGCCATGGGCTACGGCAACGGGAGCCGGGCCTTTTGAGATGCTCGCTGCCGTGAGCCACAGCGTGTCGATGACCGAAGAGACCACTTCGCGGGCATATTTTGTGCCCGTCAAAGCCGATGTGTTTCGCCCCACGGAACACGCCGGCGGTGCCTGGCACGTCGACGAGCAGCATATTGCTCCGATCATGGGCCTTCTGACTCATCTCGTTGAAACCGACCGTGATGAACGCGGCCGCGGCGACCTTGTCGTGAGCCGGTTGTCGTTCGACATCCTGGGGCGATTGACGATGGAGGAGTTCACGACGCGGGTGCACGTGCTGCGGCCCGGCCGTGGTGTCGAACTGGTCGAGGCCGTCGCCACTCAGAACGGACGTGACGCGGTCTTGTTGCGGGCGTGGCTGGTGCTACCGGGCGAGACCGGCGCCGTGGCCGGCGACGCTCTGCCTCGGATTCCTCCTCCCGAAGACATGCCGGAATGGGAACCCGGCAGCATCTGGGCGGGTGGGTTCATTGCGGTCGCCGAGGTTCGGCGATGCGAAGACGAACCGGGGCGCGGTCGTTTCTGGGTGCGGACACCGGTGGACCTTTTGGACGGCGTGTCATGCAGTCGGCAGGCGTCGACGGTGGGGTTGCTGGACATCGCGAACGGGATGGCACCGCGAGCGCACCCCGACCTGGTGACGTTTCCCAACGTCGACATGACCGCGCACATGTTTCGGGCGCCCGAGGGGGAGTGGATCGGCTTCGACACCACCGTCGGGTTCGGGACGGGTGGAGTGGGGCTGACCGGGAGCGTCCTTCACGACCGCATCGGGCCGTTCGGCACTCTGGCGCAAAGTTTGGTCGTGCGCCCTCGGTAGTCTCTTCGGGGCTCCGGTATGGACGATCGGCGCGGTTGCTCTCTTTTGTGGACCGACTATGGGATGCTCGCACGAATCGTGCGCAGGGTGGCCGAACGGCCACGTCGCGCACTGTTTTTCGGGGTGCTCGTGCGATCGGTTGTCCAAGTTGGTCAATGTGTCGGGGCGACGTGGTCTCGTGAAAAACTGCGGTATCCGTTGAGGCGGTAGGTGCGCTAGGGTCGGTGATCGTTTAGATCATGAACTTCGACCCAGGACAGAGCAACTCGACAACGGTTGTGGTACAGCGGTTCAGTTGCGTACCGGTTTAGTTCCATTGTGAATGGATCCTGGCCGGCGACAACGAGACCGGCCACGTGGCCGATCAGCAGGTGATGCGATGAGAATGCACCCACTCGATGCGCCGTTCGGCATCGCGACCCCGGCCGAAGCGGCCGGATGGCACGACATGTACCCCCACGACCTCGTTTTCACAGCGGAAAGCCGAGCCGCCGACGAAACCCGAGGATGGGTTTACGACGGCATCCACCACCCCAAGGTGAAGTACCCCTTCGACTCCGTCGTCAACGAGGCCATAAGACTCGCCAAAGGACAGTGGACCTCCCGGGTCTTTCAACTGCCCGGAAGCTTCGGCACCGAACACCGACTGCTGCTCGGTCGCGTCTACGTCGCGCCGGTGTCGGTCACCGACGAACGGACCCGAGCCGCACGCGCCACGACGTTTACCGAACGGTCGGCCTACTACTACCGGAACTGGAACCGTCTACACCGACGCTGGAACGACCGCATGACCGCACTGATCGCGGAGACGGCCGCGATCGTTCCGCCGATGTTGCCGGAGGTGGAGAACAACGACGTACTGACCACCGGTACACCCGCGGCGGCCAGCGGCGCGGTCATCGGTGCCTACCACCGTCTCATCGAGGCGGTGTTCACCGCATGGCAATACCACTTCGAGATGTTGACGCTCGGATACGTCGCCTACGAGAACCTGTACCGGACCGCTCGACACCACTTTCCCGGCATCGCCGACCAGCAGGTCGCCGAACTCGTCCCCGCCGTGCCCGGCGCGCAACACCGGGTCGACACATGGATCGGTGATCTGGCCACGGCCGCCGGCGACCACGGTATCGGTGAGCTGATCGTCGGTCACGGCTTCGAGGCGGGCGGGAAAGTCGTGACCGAGACCGAAGCCGGCCGCCGATGGTGGGACCGGTTTCATGACGCCATGGCCGCCTGGCCGGCGGTCACCATGAGTGCGGGACTCGACCACACCGACCTGCCGTTGCGTGACGAACCCGCTGTCGTGTGGAGCCTGATCGGACACCGGCTCAAGGGCGGAACCGCCGTCGGCCACGAGGGGCTTCAGGCGCAGTCGGACACCGCGTTCCACGGGTATCTGAACCTGCTCCCCGACGCCGAGCAGCGCGAAAATTTCGAGCAGGCCGTCCGATTGGCGCGGCGGGTCTCCCGGTTCGTCGAAGAACACGGGTACTACGTCGAAAACCGGTTCCACCAGGAATTGTGGGCCGCCACGCGACGGTTCGGTCGTCTCCTCGTGAACCTCAACGTGCTCACCGACGTCGACGACGTCTTCTGCCTCAACCGGTGGGAACTGGAACGTGTCCTGTTCCACGGCGTCACCGGTTGGGCCATCGGCACCGGGCCGGTGGCGGCCGTTAAGGGACTGTCGAAACCGGTTGCCGACCGTCGGCGTCTTCTGGCGGTCATGGAAAAGTGGGAACCTGCCGCCGTACTCGGGTCGCCGCAGGATTCGGGCGACCCGGTCATGCCGTTGCTGTACGGGATCACCGGCGCGTCAAACGAGGACGGCGGCCTACGCGGCTGCCCCGCTTCGCCGGGTGTGGCGCGGGGCCCGGTGCGCATCGTCGCCGACGGCTCCGAATTGGAGCTCGTACGCCCCGGCGACATCGTCGTGACCACGGCGGCGGCACCGAACTGGGCGACGATGTTGCGCACCGCAGGCGGCCTGGTGACCGAGGTGGGCGGCGTCATGTCGCATGTGGCCATCGTTGCCCGCGAAGCGGGAATCCCCACGGCTCTGGGGGTATCCGGCGCCACCAGCACTCTCAAGACCGGCCAACACGTCGAGGTCGACGGCGGTACGGGCACCGTGACCGTTGTGGAGGAACATGATGCTGGTTGACCTGAGCGAAGCCGTCGACGCAGCCGAAGTCGGTGGCAAAGCCGCGAACCTGGGACGCATCAAGCGAGCAGGTTTCGACGTGCCCGACGGGTTCGTCATCACCGCCGCCGTGCACGCCACCGCCGACACCGACGTGACCGTTCCCCCGTCATGGCGCGGCCGCATCGGCGACGCCGTCGCCCGGATCGGACCGCCGGTCGCGGTCAGATCCACCGGAGTCGACGAGGACGGCGGCGCCGCTTCCTTCGCCGGACAATTTCGCAGTTACCTGTCGCTCCAGACCACCGACCAGGTCATGGACGCGGTAGCCGGCTGCTGGCGCAGCGGATCGACACGGTCCGCGCGCGAATATCGCGGTGACACGGCCGACACGTTCATGCCGGTGTTGGTGCAACGCATGGTGCCCGCCGATCACGCCGGAGTCATGTTTACGCAAGACCCGGTCACCGGCGACCCGTCCCAGCTGGTCGTCGAAGCGGTCGCAGGATTGGGCGACGCGTTGTGCGACGGGCGTGTCGACCCGGACCGCTTTCACCTCGACAAAATCACCGGCGCCGTGCGCTCGGTCACTCGGGCCACCGGGTCGTCGCCGACTTCGTCGACGGTGTTGCGGCTGCGGGACCTCGCGATCGCGTTGGAGCGGCTGTTCGGATCGCCCCAGGACATCGAGTGGGCCGCAGTGGGGGAGCAGATCTGGGTCCTCCAATCACGTCCCATCACGGTGAACACCCGACCCACCGGTGTCGCGTCGTCGTTGATCGACATGCCCGCCGTGTTCGCCCCGCAGCGCAGCACCGACGTCGGCTGAACCGATACGTCACATCCACCCCCACCAACCTCGACAAGGAACACACCATGTGGAACACCGACTCCAAAATCGTCGACACCTACGTCGACCACTTCGGTTCAGGCCGAGGCGTCGTACGTGAAGAGCTGGTCGATCGGCACCTTCTCGAACATCTCGGTGACGATCTCGAAGGACGCAACATCGTCGATTTCGGCAGTGGCGCAGGGCAACAGACGCTGCGGTTTGTCGAGCGCGGCTGTCGCGTCACCCTTGTCGAGCCGTCGCCGCTGATGATGGACCGTGCGCGTCAACGTGTCGCCGAGCTGCCCGCCGGGTTGCAGGAGCGTGTGACGATGGTGTCGGCCACAGCCGAGGACGCCGCCGCCCAACTGCCGAAGTCGGCCTTCGACGCCGTCCTCAGCCACGGTGTGCTGATGTATCTCGACAGCCCCGATCCACTGTTGACCGTCATGGTCGAGGCGGCGCGGCCGGGCGGGGTGGTGTCGGTGTTGACCAAGAGCAGTGAAGCGTTGGCCGCTCGCGCCGGGTTCCAAGGCGACTTCTCCACGGCACTGCAAACCTTCGAACAGGCCGAAACCACTCAAGGCTGGCTGGGGGTCGACACGCGAGGCGATTCCGTCGCCGGTTTGACCGACGGCCTAAAACGGTTGGGCGCGGAGCGGCTCGCCTGGCACGGTGTCGGAGTGTTCAGTGATCACCGCGACGACCTTGACGGCATGCCGACCGATGAACTGGCGACGCTCGTCGAACTCGAATATCGAGCCGGCCGTGTCGACCCGTACCGCAGTGTCGCGCGGTTGATTCACGTGTTGGCCCGCCGAGCCTGACGGCTTTCCGCGGTCCGGATGCGAGGCCCCGGACCGCGACGCATTCAATGAGCGCTCTTGTGTTCGGGCGACGTGTTCCCCGACGCTCCACCGCAACGCGGCCATCGCAACGGTGCTCACTACGAAGGCCGGTCCTAAACCGACAGTGTCGCCTCCACGATGAGGGCGAGCTGTTCGGCGCCGTTCACGACGTCGTAGTGCGGATCGTGAAGGCGTTCGTTGACGAGCGCATCGACGGCGCCGCCGATGATCAGTGCGAGTGTTCGAGCGTCGATGTTCGTCGTGCCCCGGGCTTGAGCCGCAGCCTCGATGATCTGCGCGAGCGGACCCCAGCGGTCCTCCGGCCGGTGTTGGGCGTCCGCGTGGGGCATCGCCTCGATGATCATCCGAGTGTGTCGGGGGTGTTCGTGCAGGTGCCGGACCATTGCCTGCACATACACGGCGGGGCCGTCGGCTGGGGGCGCGCTTTCCACGGCGGCGGCGACGTCTCCGGTCAGGGCGTCGAGCACGTGGCCGTGGGCGGCCTGGACCAGCGCCTGCTTGGTGGGGAAGTGGTAGAGCACGGCGGCTTTGGTGAGCCCCGCGCCCTCGGCGATGCGGGCGAGCGAGGTCTGTGAGTAGCCGCGCTCGGCGACAAGTCCGATCGTGACGTCGATGAGCTGCCGGCGTCTTGCCTGTTCGGTCAGGGTGCGTTCGCGGTCGGGAGGTGTTCCGTCGGGCCTTGTCGTCATGCTCGCAGTCTACCTCCTGGTAGAATTACTAACCGTACGGTTAAGACGGTTAGTGGGGAGTATTGAATGCCGACGTCATCGGAATCGGAGAATCGGCCGGAACAACCCGACCCGGCCGGCGACACCGCCGAAACCGCTCCGAAGCGGCGCCGATGGCGGCGTACGCGCATCACGCTGGCCGTGCTCGCGGCCGCTGTCGTGGTGACCGCCTTCGCCGTGCGGTCACCGTCGCCGGTGGGGCACTGGGACGGCGCCGAAGGCCAGGATCGGTTCCTCGCCGCCTACGACGAGGCGTTCGCCGACCTGCCGACTCCCGAGCAGACGTTGGACGTGCGCACCGATTACGGCGTTGTGCGTGTCTACCGCTTTGCCGGTTCCGGGGACGCGGCCTCGCCGCTGGTCCTGCTTCCCGGCCGCGCCTCAGCCTCACCCGTGTGGGCAGACAACCTGCCTTCCCTGCTGAAGGTCGGTGACGTCTACACGATCGACCTGTTGGGTGAACCCGGAAAAAGCGTTCAGGAGCGCCCCATCACCGATGACGCGGACCAGGCCGCCTGGTTGAACCAGGTGCTCACCGCATTGCCCGAGGACGCGTTTCACGTCGTCGGTCTGTCCATTGGCGGATGGACCGCGGCCAACCTCGCACTTCACGACCCCTCACACCTCGACAGTGTCGTCCTCATCGAACCGGTGTACGTCTTCGGGGACATTCCGCTGGGGACGGTCTTTCGTTCGCTCCCCGCCGCCGTCTCGTGGCTGCCGAAGTCGTGGCGCGACGGTTTCAACTCATACACCGCCGGGGGTGCACCCGTCGAGGACGTTCCCGTCGCGGACATGATCGAGGCGGGCATGCAGCACTATGCACTCAAACTGCCGCAACCGACGCGCATCTCCGAGGACGGGCTTGCATCGCTGGACCTGCCCGTCCTGGCCGTCATCGCCGGCCGATCCGTCATGCACGACGCAAAGGCCGCCGCCGACACCGCGAGGAACGTACTGCCCGACGGCAACGTGAAGGTCTACCCCGACGCCTCACACGCCGTCAACGGTGAGCACCCGGACCAGATCGCCGCCGACATCGCGGAGTTCATCGCCGCCCACGAATGACGCGGCGGTCCGAAACGCCGTGCACCGTCGACGTTCGCTCAACGCCGTCGACGGTGCACGGCAGCACGACGCGGGACCCGTTCATCGGTCGGGGCGCGCGGACGGTTGCATAAAGCCGTTTTCACCGTCGAATAAAATCCACAAGCGACACCTACCGCTGCGGGGGTGCATCCTCACCGGAGGCCTCGGCCGCGTCGGCTTCCGCCTTCGTGGCGTACTGAGCGTCGATCGCATGCTCTGGAGGAGAGTAGACCGTATACAGCACGAGGGGTTCGTCCCCGGTGTTGCGGAAGTTGTGACGTTCTCCCGCCGGAACCGTCCACATGTCACCGGGGTCGACCGGGTGCGTCTGGCCGCCCACATCCGCAGCGCCCGTGCCCGAGACGAAGACGAGGAGCTGGTCGGTCTCCTCGTGCACCTCGTCACCGATCTCGCCGCCGACCGGGACCGTCATGGTCACGACCTGGGAGAACTTTCCGGTCCACAGGGTCTTACGGAAGTCGCTGCTCGCCTTGGCGACATCGGCGATGTTGAGTCCCACGATGTTGCCGTCGACGGTGACGCGTTTTTCGCTCATGTCTTCTCCTCTGGATGTCACGGCGCACCCGACCGGGTAATCGCCTCGCATACGATATCGAGATTCCCGGCTTTGCATAGGGTGCCCTAAGTTGAAGAGTGCGGAGGCGAAAACCCGGCCGGCACACGACAAACCGGGCAACCTGCGGAAGCGGGCCACTTCAATGTTTCGATGCGGTCACCGGACGTGACCGACTCCACAGAAGAAGGACGCTCCAGAGTCGCCCGACTCGCCACGGTGGTGCGTAACGGACACACTGGTCGTATGACCGTGGAAATGGCGCTGTGGCGGGCCGACGATCAAGGGCTGACACGACTGACACCGACCCGCGTGGTGTCTGAGTCCCAGCTTGAGGATCACATCGAAAAAGATCCCACCATCCTTGGGCGCCAACTGCTACTCGTCGGACGACAGGTAAAGACCGACCATGGTGGAGTCGTCGATCTCCTGGCCGTCGACGCCGAAGGCACGGTGCACGTCATCGAACTGAAACGCGACAGAACAACACGAGACGTCGTCGCGCAAACCCTCGACTACGCCTCATGGGCGGCGGAACTCAGCCATACACGCATCACCGAACTTTTCGCGGAATATCGACCCGGTACCGCTTTCGACGCCGCGTTCGTCGAATGCTTCGGAGGGGAACCCCCGGAAAACCTTAACGAAAATCAAACACTGACGATCGTCACCGCATCGGTGGACCCGGCGACCGAACGGATCGTGCGTTACCTCAACACGACGTTCAACTTGCCCGTCAACGTCGTGTTCTTCCTCCACTTCGAAGACAACGGCGGCTCCTATCTGGCACGCACGTGGCTGGTGACCGAGGACGACGAGGTGTCAAAGCCCGCTACGAAACAGCGGACACTCGAGGTGTGGAACAAGCGCGACTGGTACGTGGCGTTCGGCGAGACCGTGGACGGTCGTTCCTGGGAGGACGCCCGTACCTTCGGGTTCGTATCCGCCGGTGGCGGCTCGTGGTACTCCCAAAAACTCAAGAACCTCCCGATCGGTGCGCGCATTTTTACGTGTATCCCCCAACGGGGATACGTCGGTGTGGGGATCGTGACCGCAGAAGCCGTCCGATTCGACGAAGCGGTGGTCACCAATGGTGGGCGCCAACACCGGCTGAAGGACCTCCCACTCAAGGGACGCTACCGTCGCAATCCCGCCGGTGATACCGACGAAGACGCCGAATACGCGGTTGCGGTCACCTGGTTGAAGACCGTGCCGGTCGAAGATGCGGTCTGGAAGACGGGAATGTTCGCGAACCAGAACCCCGCGTGCAAACTACGAAAACAATTCACCATCGATACGGTTGTCGACGTTTTCGGTCTCTCCGACGTCGATTAAACCGGTTTCGGGGGCGACCCCGAGGATCTTGTGCCCCACCTGCGCAGCCGTCAGGCCGTGGTCGTCCAGCCGTTGGGGGAGATCGAATAGTCGCCCGCCTTCTCCAGCGCGGCCGCCACCGCAGTTGCGGACAGTTCAGAGTCGTCCTTGTGTTTAAGGATCAGTCGCGACGTTCCGGTGGGTTCCAACTCCGCGGCCACCGCGCCGACCCCCTCGACCAGGCTGACCTGGGCGGTGACGGCGCGGACGTCGGCGGCGGTGACCATTCCGGTCACGGTGACAATGGTGCTGATCAACGGATGTCTCCTTCGTAGCGCCGGAGGACGAATGGTCAGATCCGACCGTTGAACGCCTGCAACGCGGCGTCCTCTCGTGTACCTCCCCGGCCGTCGCCGTAACCGGAGTAGTCGGCGATCCATTCGACGGAACGGACCCACTTGACCATCTTATAGCCGTGCTGGGACTCCACCCGGAGTCGCAACGGAGCACCCAAGTGGACCTCCAACGGGTGACCGTTGCGTTCGTAGGCGAGGATCGTCTCAGCCTCGTCCACATCGTCGAGCGACAACACGGCATAGAACGGTTCCCGGGGACGATGGTCGTACATCTCCTGGGCTAGACCGTGGGACGTGATGAGGACGTACCGGGCGTTCTCGGGTCGCGGCCCCAGAAGGTCGAGGACCTCACGCAACCGAACGCCGCCCCACTTCGACGTCGCCGACCATCCCTGCATGCACGTGTGCACCGCGATGTACTCGGTCTTCGGCAGCTTCCGAAGGTCGTCGAGGCTCAGTCGGAGCGTGCGTCCGTTGAGGTCACCACCGACGTCGAGCCGCCAATCGTGGAACCCGTCGTCACGGTGCTCCAGCCACTCGGTGGACTCGTCCGCGGTGGGCGGCAGCCCGTTCGTCCAGTGGAACTCCGAAATATCGTCCTCTGTGAAGGAACCCTGTCGCCGCATGCGTGGCTTCATCCAGTTGAACGCGACCCGACGAACCGGTTCCGTCACCGCCACGAGGATCCGTTGGGTACGCGCTCGATTCGCCAAACTCAGGTAACTCAACGCGATCCAGAAGGCCACGACCACGAC
Organism: Candidatus Stackebrandtia excrementipullorum; assembly: GCA_019113825.1. Taxonomy (GTDB): domain Bacteria; phylum Actinomycetota; class Actinomycetes; order Mycobacteriales; family Micromonosporaceae; genus Stackebrandtia; species Stackebrandtia excrementipullorum. The sequence continues at coordinate 26,752 of DXGR01000117.1, forward strand.
GATCGTCGCCAGCGCGATGGTAAAAGCCTGCGCGTACCGGGACGGATCCTCCACACCGAAGACCATGCGGGGCAGGTTGTAATCGGGGTGAACGATGAAGACCAGACCCAGATGCATGACGATGAACAGGGTCATCGCGACCATGCCGATGAAGTGCAACGACCGCGCGCCCTGATGGCCACCCCAGAACTTGACGTACCAGGGGAAACGGGACCGCACCGCCGGTGACATCGCAAGCCCGGTCAGGATCAGCAGCGGCGCCAGCAGGAAGATCACGCCCGTGTAGGCGAGCATCTGGAGGGCGTCGTAGGGCTGAAAGTGCTCGATCGAGGGCATCCCGAAACCCAGGTACACCACCAACGAGTCCCACGCGTCACCGAAGACGTCCCACGATGTGGGGATGATGCGTCGCCACAGACCGGTGGCGAACAACAGGACGGCGTAGACGACGCCGTTGAGCAGCCACAACGTGGTGCCCAACCCGTGCCAGTGGCGGCCCAACCCGATGTTTTTACGACCGGGCAGCGTCAACAGCGGACTGGCCGAGCGTTCGTCCATCAGGGATGTGTAAACGCCCTCCTCCTTGGGGAGCCTCCTGCGGGTGAACCGCGCCCACTCCGTCCCCGGTTTACAGTCGTTTCGCCACCACAGTCGCGGCAGCGAGCTGAGGATCTCCCAACCACTGCGCAGCAGTATCCCGATCAGCACGAAGTTCAACAGGTGGGTGGCCCGCAGCCACAGTGGAAAATCCGGATCCATGTGTCCCCATCGATTCGTTTGTTACGGCCGATTGCGGATTACCCAGGCCCGCTCGACGCATACCTCTGCGAAGCCGTGTATCAACCCGTTGTTCTGCAGCTTCACGCGACGTCGGCTGCCGTCCGTCCCCTGATCAGTGTAGGTGCGAGCCGAGAAGTTGGAGGTCGTCCAGCCGGGAAACCACGACGGCGAGTACACCGTGGTGATAGGTGCCGGGGCTGCCCGTGGATTATGTGGAGCTGAAGTGCGGTTACGGTCGAGCCGTCCTGTCGCCCTGTCGCCCGACCCGGTGTCGGTGTCGTTCGATCCGATCGGGGTCCGGTCAACGCGGCTCGGGGAGCACGTGACGCCGGGTCTCTTCGATGTGGTCGTACGACATCGCCGTGGGAGCACTCACCCCGGCGCGATAGGCGTCGGCTGCTGCGACGGCCTGGGTGATTGCCGTGCGGTATAGGAGAGAACCAGTGCTGACACGTCGTACCCCGAGCTCCCGAAGACGGTGAAACGGATGTTCCGCCAGAACGTTGAGCGGTGTCCTACCGAGGACGCCGACAAGGTCTTCGATGAGGGGTTCGTCGCGTAGCCCGGGGACGAATACGCCGTCGGCGCCGGCATCGACGTACGCCGTCGCCCTGGTCGACGTCGACTCGTGATCAAGCCCGAGCCAGTACGTGTCGACGCGGGCGTTGACGAACAGTTCCGGCGCGGCGGCCTTGAGCGCCGACACGCGGTCACATTGTTCGTCGACCGATTCAAGGCGATCACCGCGACCGTCCTCGATGTTCACACCGGCTACACCCATCGTGGTCAGTTCGGCGGCCAGTTCACCGGCGTCGACGCCGAACCCGGCCTCGATATCCACTGTGATCGGGACCGGAAGCCGGGCAAGTGAACGCGCAAGCTCCAGAGTCTCCCTGTACGTGCTGCCGACCGCATCCGGTAGACCGCGCGATGCGGCCACACCGAGACTGGTGGTGCCGATCGCGAGGTATCCCCGCCGAACCAGCGCCGCCGCTGAGGCGAAGTCCCACGCATTGGGCAGCAGCAACGGCTCGTCGGCGTCGTGCAGACCCGGGAACCGGCCGACGCCGTCGAGGAGCGCTTCGGCGTGCTGCTCGCCCGGACACGCGTGTCGTCCCGCCCCGAAGGGGAACCTTGACAGGTCTACGAGGACCTCCTCGCCTGACGGGGAGGTGCGACGCGTAGTGGGGACCGGCGGACGATTACCCGTGATCGCGGACCGAGTGGCACCCGATGCCTGAACCAGTAGACCGATCAGTGCGGCCGTGTCCTCGTTCCAGCGACCTCCCGTTGCATTCACCAGGCGACCGACGGCTTGGTCCGCCTCCGGCGTGACAGGATCGTGCGGTTGGTAGGAGGCCGCGACGATGTCGACGTCGGACGCCAAGTGGCGCGGCAGACCAAGTGCCTCAGCCAGTGTGGCGACAGGATGGCCCGGCCTGCGGAGCCGGTCGAGCGGCACCTTTTCCAGGAGGCGGACTGCGGCCTCCCGTCGCCGCACGTGGTCGGCGCCCTCGGCGAAGCGAGCGACGTGGGACCGCAGCCACGCGACACCGGTCGATCCGCGCGGAACGTGTGGGACTACGAAAGTCGAGTCGTTCAGTATCTCCATTCGGCCAGTATCGAGCCCAATCACTTCGGTGGACGCCGAACTAACGCACGTGGATGATGGTTGACCATGACGGTGGAGAACCTTGTGTCGGTGGCGAGTGCATTGGCGGATCCGACGCGCGCACGAATGCTCGTTGCGTTGATGGACCAGCGAGTCTGGAGGACCGCGCGCGACCTCGCCCAGGTCGCCGGAGTCGCGGCCTCGACCGCCACGGGACACCTGAACCATCTGGTTGACCTGGGGATCCTCCTCGAGCGTCGTAGAGGTAGGTATCGCGACGTTCGGCTTGCCGGGCCCCACGTGGCCGAAGTTATCGAGGCCGTCGCCGCGCTCGGCAACCGCCCGGATGCGCCCGTGCGCGGATTGCGTGAGGCGTCCATCAAAGCGGCTCTTGCGCGTGGACGCACCTGCTACGACCACCTGGCCGGCATGCTCGGAATCGCCATTACCGATGCGTTGGTGAGGTCGAGGCTTCTGACCCACGAGTCGCTTACTTTGACCGCCGAGGGAGAAGCATGGCTCAGCGAAGCACTGGGATCACCATTCCAGCCCGGGCGGCGTCAACCGTCCCGAGCCTGTCTGGACTGGACCGAGAGGCGACCCCACCTGGCCGGAGCCGCAGGGGCGCACATCTCCACGGTGTTTCACGAGCGACAGTGGGTTCGCCCGACCGGGAGCAGTCGCGCGGTGCTCGTGACGCCGACGGGAAACGACGCGCTTCGGCGCCTGTTCGGTGGGAAAATTTCGACGGTGGGCTGACACTGCGAAGCCGCAGCCGAACCGCAACACGGCGAACAACGGCAGTGGTTGGCGCTCTCACGTGTGCGCTCGCGACGGTCGTGGCGTCCAACAGTGCCATCATGGACAATAAACGCGAGAAGGTCGTTCCTCCCCGACCGTTGGTCATTGATGACAGTAGCCCTTCGGGTTTCTACGCATGATCAATCACTACTCCGGCAACCGAACGAAAGATTGTCAACACATGAAGGTGCGTTCCCTGGCGTTTGCCCTGGCCGTCGTTTTCGGTGCGGCCGCATGTTCAGATCAGCCCGCGCAGGACCAGCAGGAGGTGAAGCCGACATGGACAACCGAACTTCCATCTGACCTGGGGCAGCCCTACGAGGCTGTTTCTCAAGGCGAGCACGTCCTTCTGTCCACGGCAAACGGCACAGCGGTCCTATCCGCGCACGACGGCGCACTGCTGTGGTCGCTTGCTGCCGATGAAGTGCCTATACAGCATCTGGCGTCCTGGTATCTATATGACTCCTCGGTCGTTGCGGTGGGGCAGACGGCTATATGGGATGGGACATTGCTTCAGGCGATGAACTGTTCAAGTTTGATGACCATGTGCTGAACTGGAGTGCGTTCGACGCCGGGTTGATCACCGTGGAGTGCCCGACACAGGTCTGCACGATTGCGTCGCTCGATCCGACCAGCGGTGACAGGTTGTGGCGTAGAGACGTCGACGATGGACGTTTCTACTTGGTGCCGGAGGGTTCGTTGCAGGCCTATCACGAGGACCCCGTTGGACTTCCTTCTACTGGAACGCAAGTGGCCCTGTGGTCTGAACGCAACGACATCGAGACACAAGGAGAGATTCTCGATGTCGAGTCCGGCGATATATCGATCGTCCTCGCCAATCAAGACGTCGAAAGCGAACAGGCGTTCTTTTCCTCTCAAGATCGCTTTACCGAGTGGAATGAGATGCCTGACGGGTCGATCAAACTCACCACATACGACACCTTGACAGGAGAAATCGCATGGACCACGACCGTGACGTCCGTTACCGGCCGTTGGGGTGATACGTCGTTGATCGGAACCGACATCGACGGCGTGAAAACTCTGATCAGCGCCGAAACCGGCGATGTGGTGGTGGACGCAACGGAAGAAACCTATCTATCGGTCGACGATGACCTGAAATACCTGACGATCTTCAAAGACGGCAAAGTGGACCTTCAGGCTCAATCAACGGATACTTCGGACACCATATGGTCGGCTACGATCGAAGAGGGTCACGATGTCGACCCCATCACGTTCCGTTGGAGCGCCGTGTCTGATGCAAACCTGGTTTACCACTATGGTGTCGCGGCATCAAGCGAGGCTCCGGCCGCGCTGAAAACGCTGGTGGCGGACCACGACACCGGCGGGAAGGTCTGGCTCGCCGGCGAACTGATCACGCCACTCTCGCTCCAGGGCAACGCACGTCTCACCAGTTGTCCGGGTACGTCCTGCACCGTTACGAACCAACGGTCGATCGCATACTTTGACCTCGGGTAACCCGAGCTTTACGAGCCGGTCTCACTCTAGGGCGCCTACGGCGGTAGTCACGACTTTCAAGAGATAAGTCCAGTCAGGACTTGAAGTCGAGCCGAGCATGACGGGCCGCCCCAAACCCGCCTTGGGGGTGACATGGTCGTGGGGCGCTCGTTCGACGATGGCGAATCGACCGCGACGAAGTGCTCGTCTAGCCACCTGATGTCTTCTCGAGCCGTTGCCGCCGCGTCAATTTGGCGGACACGCGCACACCTGCGCCGACACGATCCGGGCCATCCCGTCACCACCCGGGTTCAGAGCACACGCACCGACCCGGATGCCGTACGTTTCCCCGAACGGAAAAATCGGCGCTCACCGAAGCGAACGCCGATCACGTTGTCTCAACCAACAACGGCCGGGGTCTCAAAAGACCCGGAGTGGAGCTGATGATGGCTTATCCGAACACGTCACCGCAGGTCACGGGGTTGGCCAGGCAGCTCAGGGCGGTGTCGGATGGATCATCCGACGATTCTGACCGCAATTCGGAACAGCCGGGGGCTGATTGTCGGCCGTGGTTGTTGCGGCGACGTCTGTCGGTCGATCAGCAGCGGGCCATCGTCCAGGGCGCACGTGACGGGATTCGACAGAAGGAACTGGCACAGCGCGCTGGGATCAGCGTGCGAAGCGTACGTCGGCTTCTTCAAACCGCCCGGGAGGAGGGAACGTGGGATGAATGAGAAGTGCATCATGCCGCTCAACCGCACCCGTTGTTGAGAATCTGCACGTTGTGACCTCCCGCTCCCAAGGCGAATGTCCTTGAACCTCATGGTTTGACCTGCTATTACCGATGCTTTTCATCACTGGGCATTGTTTTTGGACGTATTTTGCACGCGGGTCTCGGGTGAAACTGATTGGCACGTGTGGAGGAGGTGAAGTCGTGGGCAGGAGGGCGACCTCCTCATTCTTGAGAATCTGAGTGGGGGCGGTTGTTTTGTTGCAGGTGTTCAGGCGCTGGGGTTTGGGCCCGGGGTGAGGTCGTCGATGAGGTCCTGAACACGTTGTTTGATTTGGTCACGGATGTGGCGAACGGTGTTGAGGTCTTGTCCGGCAGGGTCGTCAAGCTTCCAGTCTTCGTAGCGTTTGCCGGGAAAGACGGGGCAGGCGTCACCGCAGCCCATGGTGATGATGACGTCACTGGTTTCGGCTGTGGTGTAGTCGAGTTTGCGTGGCGTGTTGGCGGTGATGTCGATGCCGACTTCGGCCATTGCTTTTATAGCAATGGGATTGAGGGTGTCGGCGGGTTCGGATCCGGCGGATCGAACGTCAATGGTGTCAGGTGCGAGGTGTCGTAGCCATCCGGCGGCCATTTGGGATCGTCCGGCGTTGTGGACGCAGACGAATAGGACGGTGGGCTTGGTCATGGCTGCTGCTCCTTTGTGGTGCGGTGTGTGAATCGCTTGCGTAGGGCCAGACTGACGTATACGAGCGCTACGAGGACAGGAACTTCGATGAGCGGACCGACGACTCCGGCGAGTGCTTGACCGCTGGTGATGCCGAAGGCACCGATGGCTACGGCTATGGCGAGTTCGAAGTTGTTGCCGGCGGCGGTGAAGGCGAGGGTGGTGGTGCGGGCGTAGTTGAGGCCGATAGCCCAGCCGATCAGGTAGGAGCCTGCCCACATAATGGTGAAGTAGGCAAGTAGTGGCAGGGCGATGCGGGCGACGTCCCATGGGCGGGAGGTGATTTGGTCGCCTTGCATGGAGAACAATAGAACGATGGTGAACAGTAGCCCGTATAGGGCGGTGGGGCCGATGCGCGGAAGGAACCGGGTTTCGTACCAGGTGCGGCCTTTGGTGCCTTCGCCGATGCGGCGGGTCAGATATCCGGCTAGGAGCGGGATGCCAAGGAATACCAGCACGTTGAGGGCGATGTCCCACCCGGAGACGGCAAGGTGTGTCCCCGGTAGCCCGAGCCAAGCCGGCAGAAGGTCGAGGTAGAACCACGCCAGGAGCCCGAAGGCGACGACTTGGAACACCGAGTTGACGGCGACGAGAACGGCGGCGGCTTCACGGTCCCCGCAAGCCAGGTCGTTCCAGATGATGACCATGGCGATGCACCTGGCCAGTCCGACGATGATGAGGCCGGTGCGGTACTCGGGCAGGTCGGGCAGCATCACCCAAGCCAGCGTGAACATGATGGCGGGGCCAAGGATCCAGTTCAGGATGAGAGACCAGACCAGCATCGACGTGTCGCGGGTGACGGTGTCGAGCTTGTCGTAGCGGACCTTGGCCAGTACCGGGTACATCATGACCAGCAGACCGAGCGCGATCGGCAGTGAGATGTCACCGATCTTGACGGCGTCGAGGGCTACGTTGACCGCCGGTATGGTGCGCCCCAAGGCGAGCCCGGCGATCATGGCCAGCCCGATCCACAGAGGTAGGAACCGATCAAGGCGGGAGAGTCCGGCGATGACGCCACCGGATTGGCGTTGCTGCGTGGAAGTCACGGGCATTCCCGTCGTGTTTGGGCGTTATCGCGAGCCTTCTGGGCCAGCGCGCTCAGGTGTGTAGCAGCGGTTTCCAGGGCTTCGGGCAGGAGGTGGTAGTAGGTGAACCGGCCATGGGGTTCGGCTTGGACAACTCCGGCATGCCGGAGTTGGCGCAGATGGTTGGACACGTTCGACTGCTTGGCGCCGGTGTCCTCCACAAGGTGGCAAGTGCAGGCGGGGCCTTGCGCCAGGATCTGGACGATCTGGGCGCGCAGTGGATCGGCGAGCAACCTGATCACATCAGGCTCTAGTGATATCACCATAGAATGATCTAAGCACTCTTTGTTGCCGGTTGTCCAACCGGCGGGGCCAGATCACAGCTGAACAGCGGATGAACCGCCGAATCCGGATGCATCGAGTGACGAAACGACATGGTTGCCACCCGAAGCACCCGGCTTGGTTGTGCGCTGTCATGTGGGTGGTCGGCGTGGGATGGTGGCGATCGCAGCGATACCCGCGACCAACAGGACGGTTGCCATGGCATAGAACAAGGGATGGAATCCGCCCAGCCAGGTGGCGATGATCGCACCGACCCACGGTGTCGCCGCCATGGCGATGGTGGAGGGCGCGCTGTAGAGGCCGTAGAGCGTACCGAAGTTTCTGGTGCCCCACCGGTCGCTGATGGCGGTGGCTTCCAGCAGGGTGAAGATTCCTCGGGCTGCTCCGAAGATCACCGCCACGGTGACGACGATGACGGCGTTGTCGCCCACGGTGGCGATCGCAGCGATCGATACGGCGGCGGCCAGTAGTACGGCGACGGTTCGGGTGCGGACGCTGGTGTGCAGCACCAGTCGCTGGAATCCGATGCGGCCCAATAGTTGCCCGGCTCCGCACAGTCCCAGAGCCCATGCAGCGAAGGTGGTGCTGGCTCCGCCTTCGGTCAACAGGGGAACAAGGTTGACGGTGGCGGCGAACAGTCCGAAGGTGGCCAGGGCCATCGTGACGATCAGGATGGCGAAAGCGGGACTGCGGGTCACTGACTTGGTCTCCGACGTTTGATCGGGAGTGGTTTTGTCGTGATGCTGTTCGGGACGCCATGGCGGAGTAAGAAAGAACAGGTGTGCCGGAATTGTGGTGACGGCGAGTACAACGGCCAGGATCAGATACGTCTGCTGCCAGGACATCCGGTCAGCCAGGAACGCCGTGGCCGGGGCGAAGATAGTGCTAGACAAGCCCGCGACCAGAGTCAGCGCGGTCAGAGCCTTCACTCGCTGAGGCCCGTACCAACCGGTCAATGCCGCGAACGCGGGCTTGTAGAACACACACGCTTGAGCCAGCCCTGACAGCGCCCACGCCGCGATGAACCACCATTGGTTGGGTGCCATCGCGATCGCGACCACCGAAACGACACCTATGATGGAACCGATCGTCATGACCGGACGCGGACCGTGCTTGTCGAGGAGCCGCCCCACGGGTATTCCCGCGATTGCCGAGACCGCCAGCCCGACGGAGAACCCCCCCATGATGGCTGTGGTGCTCCAACCGGTGTCGGTGGTGATAGCCCCCAAGAGGACGGGGAAGGCGTAGTACAGGACACCCCAGCTGGTGATCTCGGTGACGCACAGCGCCACCAGTGCACGGCGCAGGGCCGGTCGAGTCGACTCGACCGGCCCTGGCGGGGTGTCGGTGGTCAGCGCGCTCAAGCGTTGGCCGCCGTCGGGGCAGTAGAACAGCACAAGGCTTCGGCACCCGGTGACAGATCTGTTGCAGGGGCGGGCCCGCAGCCAGAGGAGGCTTCGGAGTCTCCTGTGATCTCACCGGAGTAGCCGTGAAGGAGCCCAGTGGACAGTCCACGTGCCGGTGGGGTACTGCCACAGGAGCTTGTGGAGTCAGTCGAACAGGAGGTGTCGGCGGCTGGGCCGCAACACGACTCCGTGTTCTTGTCGAAGACGACGGAGCCGTCGTCGGCGGTGATGGTGGGGCCCGACGAGCAGACGCCGGTTTCGGGCAGTTCCAAGTGCACTTCGTCAGCGGCGGCACGATCGCCGGCCAGCGCGGCGGCGACGGAGCGGACCTGTTCGTATCCGGTGGCCATCAGGAAGGTAGGTGCCCGGCCGTAGCTTTTCATGCCGACGATGTAGAAGCCCTCGTCCGGGTGAGCGAGGTCTTTCTCACCGTGAGCGGGAACGGTGCCGCAAGAATGGAAGTTCGGGTCGATCAGCGGAGCCAGCGCCGCAGGCGCCTCGACGGATGCATCCATGTCCAGTCGTATCTCACGAAGAATGCCCAAGTCGGGACGGAAGCCGGTGGCACCTGCGATCACATCGACTTCCAGACTCACAGGCTCGTCGGCTGATCGCCCTGTGACGGTGACCGCTCCATCGCCGCTGCGCAGCTCGTCGATGACGAAATTGGCCATCAAGGTCACTCTGCCGTCGGCGACCAGCTGCTTTATGTCGGTTCCGAGTTTCCCCCGGGCGGGAAGGGCGTCGGCGTCCCCTCCACCGTACAGACGAGCCGCCGATTCCCCACGAATGGCCCAGCTGATCCGCGTCCCAGTCTCTTCAGCTTCCAAGGTGGCCAACGCGATCAGGGTGTTGGCAGCCGAGTGACCCGTCCCAACGACAAGGGTGTGCTTACCGGCGAACTGATCCCGGTCACTGCCCAACACATCGGGTAGGGCTCCGGCCATGGCCCACGCCGCCTCCGACTCACCCGGAGCGGCGATACCGTGAGCCCCCAGAGGGTTCGCATGGCCCCACGTTCCTGACGCATCGATCACCGCATCAGCGATCACATCGGTGAACACCCCGTCTGCGGTTCGGGTGCGCACCAGGTAGGGCCGATCATCGCGCCCGATGGTGCGGGTCTTGTCGACCCCAGACCGCGACACCGCCACAACCTCTGTCCCGTACTGGATGTGCGGCGCCAACTCTGCGGATTCAGCTAGCGGATGAAGATACTGATCGACCAGTTCAGCGCCGGTGGGCAGATGATCGAGATTGGGTGCAACCCAATCATTGGCTTGGAGGATCCGGCGTGCGGCGGCATCGATGTTGAACCGCCACGGCGAGAACAACCGGATGTGCCCCCACCGGCTGATCGCCGCACCGGGACCGTCCCCGGCTTCGATCACGATCGGGGTGATGTTGCGCGACACCAGGTGCGAGGCGGCGGCAAGCCCGACTGGGCCCGCTCCGATGACCACCACCGTTTGCGCGGGGTACTTCTTCGACTGCGACATGTCGTCTCCACAAGACTAGAGTGCTGTGAGTGCTGGGCCAACCCCGCACTACCTCCAACACATGCAACTAATACCAGTCAATGCTGTTGATGGCAAATCTCGTGGTTTAATCGATGTATGGCAGTGACAACAGACATCCACGGCGACATATCGATCTCGCAGAAGGCGTCGCTGCTGGCTCCCCAGTTGAAGGCGTTGGCCGATGAGACCCGGTTGACCTTGGTGTTGTTGCTGGCTGAGCGCCCCCGCAGCGTCCGGGAGCTCACCGACGCCACGGGCCTGTCGCAGACCCTTGTCAGCCATCACCTCACCCCGCTTCGTGAACAGAATCTCATCACCGCGACGCCGCGAGGCAGGAGCAACATCTACTCCATCTGCTGCGACGAGATCGCCGTGCCGGTGCAGATGTTGGCCGGCCTGACCGAAGCCGCCGCCTCGTGCGAGGAAGGCGATTGCGAGTAGTAACTCGGGTATCAGAGTTGATGAGCCCGAGTTTCCCCCGATACCAAGTCAGGCACCAGAAGACGATCAGCCCAGCTGCCAGATAGATCGTGAATATCCTTGCCGGCGGCGACCGCTACCTGCCGATTTGCCCGCGTCGGCCACGATGATCCGCAACCGCTGCCAGGGCGCCGGATTCCGATGCTGGAGCGCAGCACACTGCGGGTGACGCCGTTTTGCCATGGTGATTCAGGCGAAGGCGAGGCTATCTATCTCACATTCAGATGACGGTGCGTGAGCAATTGCCATCTCATCTTCCGCTGGGACGAAATTTTTCGACCATAGTGCCTGTCGTCACTCTTGATTCACCTTCCGTTTAGATCGGGATATTTCGATTCAAGCGTGTTCGCGATTGCGGACCAATGTGCTTGAGCATCCACACCGGATGCCTGTCTGACGAGGAGAAAACGTGACATATCGAGCCAAGTGGGTGGTTGGGGCGGTTGCCGCGGTCACCGCATTGGGACTGTCAGGGTGCGGAGGCGTCGAGGATGCGGCCGACGGACTGTCCGGAGAGGTCGTCATCGACGGTTCCAGCACTGTGGAGCCGTTATCGGCAGCGGCGGCTGAGCTGTTCCAAAGCGAGCACGGCGGGGTCAATGTCACGGTGGGTACATCGGGTACCGGTGGCGGCTTCAAGAAGTTCTGCGTCGGTGAGACCGATATCTCCGACGCTTCGCGGCCGATCAAAGATGAAGAGATTGCCGTGTGTGATGAGAACGAGATCGCCTACACGCCGTTGCAGGTGGCCAACGACGCATTGACGGTCGTGGTTCACCCTGACAACACCTGGGCCGACTGCCTTACTGTCGATCAGCTTAAGACTATCTGGGAACCCGATGGCGCATCCGCTGACGACCAAGCACAACAGGAAGCAACTCACCATGCGTCACCCAACCGCACGCCCCAAGACGACAACTCATCGACCGATCGGGCTGGAGGCGTCGAATGAGTAGGCGCTCAACCTCTGCGGCTGTTCGGGACGCGGCGATGCCACAACGCCAACGCGCGGTGTTGTACCTGCGGGTGTCCAGCAAACAGCAGACCGAAACCGATTACGACCCCGATGGTGCATCGATCTCGACGCAACGGACGGCGGCATCAAGGCGCAAGGCGACGTCGACTACGT
>DXGR01000118.1 GCA_019113825.1 Candidatus Stackebrandtia excrementipullorum
CGAAGACGGTCGACCAGACCGACGCCGGCGCCGATCACGAAGTTGGCGGGCGGTGTGTTCGGCGCGCTCGGATGAGGCCGGGTCGGCGCCATCTTCTTCGCCTTCACCACCTTGGAGCCCAGGTCGTCGAGCTTCTCCGCACCGCACGCCGCCGCCAACTTGGGCAGCAGGTCGGACTCCTCCTCCGAGACGTGATGCCGGATCGCCTGCATCAGCTCCCCAAGACACTTGTCGAACCGAGGATCGGTGGCGTCAAGCCCTTCCAGTTCCTTCATGATCTCTTCGGCTTCGGCGTGCTCGGACAGCTCGTGATCGGCGATCTCTTCGCCGCCGGGTACATGCTCGCGAACCGCCGGGTACATGTACATCTCCTCGGCCACCGAATGCCGCACCAGCTCGGCGATAACATGATCGGCGAGATCACGCCGATGCTCCGGTGAACCCGAACCGCTCTCGAGCTCACCGAACAAGGCTTCGACATCGCGGTGGTCGGATGTGATCACGTCGACGAGGTTGTGGTTGTTCATTGATTCGCCCCCTGTTGCGTTTGATGGGCGATGGTTACCCTCTGCGCCGACGATTACACCGATTCGGCCACGAAAATACGTCAGCTCCCCTGTTCCACGGCCTTCTGCAACTGTTGGTCGCTCAGCACCCGGGAATCCGGGTCGGCCGCCCTCTGCTCCGGCTCGAACGTCAGCCCGTCCATGTACGGAGTCGGGTCGCCCCTTCTCGCGGCAAGAAACTCCTCGGCGTAATAGTCGCGCGCCGACTCGACGTCCCTCTCCCCCGACACGATGTCATGCATCAGATTCAGTGCCAGATAGTTGGCCTGAACGTCGTGACATCGCGCCATGACCTCACCCGCGGTGCGTTCCACCACCACACTGCCGTCAAAGGCCGTCACCTGGCCGACCTTGTCCACCGGCACGTGATAATCGATCACCGATTCCACCGAATCGATGTGAGGCGCGGGAAAAGCGTGCTGAAAGAACGTCCGGGACGCGGTCACCCTTTTCCAGGGCCCGGCGTCAAACCATCGCAACAACGACGCGGTCCCCTCATCCGGGACACCGTACTCCCGCATAACCAGTTCAGCGGCCTCGCGTGATTCGTCAGGCCATTGCGAAATGATCGATTCGGCTTCGTTGGTCTGCATGTCCCCTCCCCTTCCGCGGCGTTTGCGACGCGGTCGCGATCTATCGAGATGCCCGGTGGCGGTGCGTGTCACGGCACCGAGGCACCACACGTGTCACGACCGCTTTACCCGGACCGAATACGCGGCAAACCCGCAGGTGAACAGGCAAAAACCGGAGTGGGCGACATGGGAGGTCGCGACCATCCCCGTGACTGATCATGGGAACCAATAAGTGAACAGACCCAAACACCTCGCAACAAAAAGCCGCCCACGGACAACGGCAACCAGGCCTCTCCCGCCCCGAATACCCTGCCAACCGTCACCGGGCACCATGGTGGCGCCGGACCCCTAGGTTGCGTACCGCCGCTCCCGGCGGACCTCACAGGCCTACACCACTTCATCGCCCTCCCATGCGGCGCCATCGGCCTTGCCCTCGGTGCCGTGGACGCCACCGGGCAAGAGCGTGGAAGGGCCGTCACCGGCATGGGCCTCGCGGTCCCGGTGCCGGCACCGGTGCTCGGCCTGACCACGGTGGGCCTACACGTTCGTGGGCTGATGGCTGAACGCTTCAACCGGCTGTCCCGTCGGGCCATCGACGCGGCCCAACGACAATGCCTAAAAATCTCACAGCACCACTGTTACCCCAGGCCGTCCGTATACGGTCGGACGACGTCGCCGGAACGAAACTCGTCTCGCTGTGCGTCCTTCAACAAGATCCCGATGTCGTCTCCCGGGGAGGCTTGACGCTTGCGCTTGCGAGCCATCTCGACGCCAAGCACCTCGTATGAACCGACCACGACGTCACCTCGCCACACCTCCACCCGCGAACGCGCCACAACGTCACCGGCTTCGACCGTTCCGGTGACCACCACTCCGCGACCCGTGATCGAGAAGACGTCCTTCACCTCCATCCGGAAACCGGACGTGGACCCGTCCGAAGCCGGACGTGGCGTGCCGCCCGCAGGCGCAGCGTTCTGACCGTGTCCTTCGGCCAACAACTCTTCGGGAGTCGGCGGGCCTTGACGTCTACGACGGAACCATCCCATGCAGGCATGGTATTCGGCCTCGCCACAAGCCCCAACCGACCGACGGATGCAGGTCACAGGACGTGTCCGATGTTTTTCCGCAACATCGAGAACAGACCACCGTGAAAGGCTGGCACACAGAGAAACAGGCGCGCCGGACACGAGGGACCCACACGACCCCTCCCCGGCCACGACCGACACACCGGAGTCGGGGACGACGCGGCGCCGGGAGCGAACCGACACCGTCACGGAGGGGCCATGCATCACACGATCTTCACCATCGGGCATTCCAACCGAACATTCGCCGAGTTCACCGAATGCCTCCACCACAACGACGTCGACATGATCATCGACGTTCGCAAACTCCCCGGTTCCCGAAGCAACCCCCAGTTCGACCGCGACACACTCGAAGAAGGACTAAGCCGTCTGGGCATCGCCTATCACCACATGGCCGCCCTGGGCGGACGCCGCCCCCGGTCCCCGTCCGTTCCGCCGGAGGTCAACGGTTTCTGGGAAAACCGAAGCTTCCATCATTACGCCGACTACGCGCTCTCCGGCGAATTCTCCGACGGCCTCGCCCGGCTGCGTGCTTGGGCCGCCGACGGTCGTATAGCCGTCATGTGCTCCGAGGCCGTGTGGTGGCGGTGCCACCGGCGCATCATCACCGACCACCTGCTCGCGTACGGCGACCACGTCATCCACATCATGGCGCCCGACCGGACCGAGCCGGCTCGACCGACTCCCGGCGCCGTCATGCAACCGGAGCAGCCGGTCACCTATCCGCACGGCGACCGGAAGGAGTTATCACCACACAGGAGCTTCAGTTCAGATGACCAGAAACACGGTGCACTAACCGATTGGGTGAGCACGTCACCAAAAACGACGGTCGCGCGTTGAAACCGGTCGTCGTACGATGACCCGACACAGCCCCGGTTGACCCCTTTGCCGCGCCCCTAGGAGCTGAGCTCAACAAGATGAAACAAGACGAACAGGTC
>DXGR01000119.1 GCA_019113825.1 Candidatus Stackebrandtia excrementipullorum
CGGAACTCGACCACGTCCCCGTCGACCATCACATAGTCCTTGCCTTCCATGCGGACCCTACCGGCGGCTTTGGCCGCCTGCATACTGCCGGCCTCCATGAGATCGTCGAAGGATACGACTTCGGCCTTGATGAATCCGCGTTGGAAATCGGTGTGGATCTCGCCTGCTGCTTCGGGGGCCGTGGCGCCCTGCCGGATCGTCCAGGCACGAGCTTCCTTGGGGCCCGCAGTCAAGTAGGTCTGCAGCCCGAGAGTTCGGAAACCGATGGAGGCCAGACGGTCCAGGCCGGGCTCCTCCTGGCCGGTGGACTGGAGAAGTTCGAGGGCCTCGTCATCGTCGAGATCAACGAGCTCGGATTCGAACTTCGCGTCGAGAAGCACGGCGTCGGCGGGAGCAACCATCGCCTTCAGCTTGTCGGCCAGTTCGGTGTCACCGACCTGACTTTCGTCCACGTTGAAGACGTAGAGGAACGGCTTGGCGGTCAACAGGTGAAGCTCTCGCAGCGGCTCGGGGTCCAACCCGGCGGCGAAAACGGTCCGGCCCTCGTCCAAGACCGCGCGCGCGGCCTTGATCGCCTCGAGCTCGGCCGCCTTGGACTTGTCCATGCGGGCTTCCTTTTCCAGCCTCGGAAGCGCCTTGTCGATGGTCTGGATGTCGGCGAGGATCAGCTCGGTATTGATGGTTTCGATGTCGTCGGGTGGGGAGACACGGCCGTCGACGTGGGTGACGTTGCCGTCCTCGAAGACCCGGACCACCTGGCAGATCGCATTGGCTTCCCGGATGTTGGCCAGGAACTTGTTGCCTTTGCCGAGTCCCTCACTGGCCCCCTTGACGAGCCCCGCGATGTCGACGAACGTGACGGTGGCGGGAAGGATCTTTTGCGACCCGTGAAGCTGGGCGAGCTTGGGCAGGCGTTCGTCGGGAACACCGACCACGCCCGTGTTGGGCTCGATCGTGGCGAACGGATAGTTCGCCGCAAGGATGTCCGCGCGGGTCAGTGCGTTGAACAGGGTCGACTTGCCGACGTTGGGCAACCCTACGATTCCGATGGTCAGTTTCACCGCACGATGGTATCTTTCGACGCCGCCGAGCCGCCAAGGGTCGTCGAGCCGGCGAAACGGGCGATCGAAAAGGCCGCCACTCGTGTGTCGTGGCGTCGTCGACGGCTCCGCGACGGGACCGTCCCGAAACGCAAGGCGGCGGACGTCCCCGTAGGTACGCCCGCCGCCTCGCGGTGTCTATCAGCCGTCGAGTTGATCACGCCGGAAGATCTTGCGGCCCAACCACACGAGCGGATCGTATTTGCGGTCGACGACACGTTCCTTCATCGGAATGATGCCGTTGTCGGTGATCTTGATGTGTTCCGGACACACGTCGGTGCAGCATTTGGTGATGTTGCAGTAGCCCAGCCCCTGCTCCGCCTGAGCAAATTCCTTGCGGTCGGGTTTCGTGTCGAGGGGGTGCATGTCCAGCTCTGCGGCCCGAATGAACAGGCGCGGTCCGGCGAAGGCTTCCTTGTTCTCCTCGTGGTCACGCGTGACGTGGCAGACGTTCTGGCACAGAAAACACTCGATGCATTTACGAAACTCCTGCGACCGCTCGACGTCCACCTGCTGCATCCGGTATTCGCCCGGAGCGAGGTCGGACGGCGGTGCGAACGCGGGCATCGCCCGCGCCTTCTCATAGTTGTAGGAGACGTCGGCGACGAGGTCCCGCACGATCGGGAAGTTGCGGATCGGGGTGACCGTCACCGTCTCGTTCTCGTCGAACGTGCTCATCCGGGTCATGCACAGCAAACGCGGTTTGCCGTTGATCTCGGCCGAACACGACCCGCATTTACCGGCCTTGCAGTTCCACCGCACCGCCAGGTCCGGCGCCTCCGTGGCCTGCAGACGGTGGATGATGTCGAGAACGACTTCGCCCTCGTTCACCTCGATGTCGTAGTCGGTGAGTTCACCACCGTCGTCGTCGCCGCGCCAGATACGGAAATGGCGTGTGCTCATGACGTTTCACCGTCCTCATCGGTCGCCGTGACGGCCTTGTCGAACTCGTCGAGTTCGGCTTCGGTCAGGTATTTGGAAAGCTCCGACCGGTCGAACAACGACATCAGGGCCGTCGGCATGGTCGGCAGAGGTTGGCGTTTTAGGACGATTCCGGACTCGCCCAACGTGCAGACAAGGTTGACCTTGCGCCACTGGGGGTCCATGGCGGGGCGGTCTTCACGCGTGTGTCCACCGCGTGATTCGTTGCGTTCCAACGCAGCCTTGGCGATGCACTCCGACACCGTGATCATGTTTCGCAGGTCGATGGCCAGGTGCCAACCGGGGTTGTACGCGAAGCCGCCGGTCGCCTTGACCTTGTCCACCCGTTTACCCAGTTCCGACAGTTTCGTCAGGGCCTCCTCGAGTTCACCGGCTCGGCGAATGATGCCGACCAGATCGTTCATCACCTCTTGAAGGTCCTGCTGGAGGGTGTAGGGGTTCTCGGTCTCCTCGGTGAACGTGTCGACGAGTAGGCCTTCGGCGTACTCGGTCAACGCGGTCACGTCGGCCTCACGCGGCTTCGGTCGCGCATCCAGTGAAGCCACGTATGTGGCGGCGTGTTCGCCGGCGCGTTTGCCGAACACGAGCAGGTCGGACAGTGAGTTTCCACCCAGCCGGTTGGAACCGTGCATGCCTCCCGACACCTCGCCTGCCGCGAACAGACCGGTGACCTTTGACTCCTGGGTATCGGGGTCCACCTCGATGCCGCCCATGACGTAGTGACACGTCGGGCCGACCTCCATGGGTTCGGCGGTTATGTCAACGTCGGCCAACTCTTTGAACTGGTGGTGCATACTCGGGAGCCGTTTGACGATCTCCTCGGCCTTCATGCGGCTGGAGACGTCGAGAAAGACTCCACCGTGTGGTGAGCCACGACCCGCCTTGACCTCGGCGTTGATGGCGCGGGCCACCTCGTCGCGGGGGAGTAGTTCGGGTGGCCGCTTGTTGTTGTCGGGGTCGGTGTACCAGCGGTCGCCCTCGGCCTCGGTGGTCGCGTACTGGTCCTTGAAGACATCGGGGACGTAGTCGAACATGAACCGTTTGCCCTCACTATTGGTGAGGACACCGCCGTCGCCGCGCACCGACTCGGTCACCAGAATGCCCTTGACCGACGGCGGCCACACCATGCCGGTGGGGTGGAACTGGACGAACTCCATGTTGACCAGACTCGCGCCTGCGCGTAGTGCCAACGCGTGCCCGTCGCCGGTGTACTCCCACGAATTGGACGTGACCTTGAAGGATTTACCCACTCCTCCGGTGGCCAGAATGACGGCGGGTGCCTCGAACAGAACGAATTTTCCGGTCTCACGGATGTAGCCGAAGGCGCCCGCAATCCGTCCATCGTCGACGAGCAGTTCGACGATGGTCGTCTCGTGGAAGATCTTCAGCTTCGATTCGTAAGCTCCGGCGTTGCGTTTGTCCTCCTGCTGTAGGGAAACGATCTGCTGTTGCAGTGTCCGGATCATTTCGAGCCCGGTCCGGTCACCGACGTGCGCCAGCCGAGGGTATTCGTGCCCGCCGAAGTTGCGCTGGCTGATCTTGCCGTCCTTGGTGCGGTCGAACAACGCACCGTAGGTTTCCAACTCCCAGATACGGTCGGGCGCCTCTTTGGCGTGGAGCTCGGCCATTCGGTAGTGGTTGAGGAACTTTCCGCCGCGCATCGTGTCGCGGAAATGCACCTGCCAGTTGTCGCCGGAGTTGACGTTCCCCATGGCGGCGGCGGCGCCGCCTTCGGCCATGACCGTGTGGGCCTTGCCGAACAGGGACTTGGAGATGATCGCCGTCTTCTGCCCGGCCGTGCGCGATTCGATCGCTGCACGTAGTCCGGCGCCGCCGGCGCCGATGACCAGCACGTCGAAGGAGTGGCGTTCAATCTGTGACATGTGTGGTGCTCACTCCTTAATTGATGAACCGCAGGTCGCTGAACCAGCCCGCCGCCAACGCCATGACGTAGAAGTCCGCGATGGCGAGGGAGGCGAGGGTGTACCAGGCGTATTGCATGTGTCGTGCATTCAGCGTCGACACCATGCTCCAAGCGCGGTAACGAACCGGGTGTTTGGAAAAGTGCTTCAGGCGTCCGCCCATGATGTGGCGGCACGAATGGCATCCCGCGGTGTAGCACCACAGGAGAATCACGTTGGCCCACAGGATGAGATTGCCAAGTCCGAGCTGGAAACCGTTGGGACCGAACATGGCCAGGATCGCGTCCCAGGTGTTGATGACGACGATGACGGCCGCGAGGTAGAACGTCCAACGGTGAGCGTTCTGGAAGATGAGCGGGAAGCGGGTCTCGCCGGTGTAGGACTTGTGTCCGTCGGGCACCGCGCACGCCGGCGGCGAGAGCCAGAACGACCGATAGTAGGCCCGACGGTAGTAGTAGCACGTCAACCGGAAGATCAGGAGAAACGGGAGGCTGAACGCCGCATACGGGATCAACGGGTTGTCGGGCAGTATCTGGCCGAAGTGGGATGCCTCGGGGACGCAGCCGACCGAGACGCACGGTGAGTAGAAGGGTGTGAGGTAACCGTACTCGGCGACCCAGTAGTCGCTTTGCATGAAAACTCGAACGGTGGCGTAGACGACCCAGGCGGACAAGCCGACGAAGGTCGCCAGCGGCGCGAGCCACCATCTGTCGGTTCGCAGGGTGCGTTCCGCGATCGCGGCCCGTGGACGCCCGGGTGGCGCCGAAGTGGATGTCATCGGAATCTGCGCTCCCTTGCGCGGTTGGTGAGCCGACCGGACGTGCGCCCGAGTCGGCTGTGAGACAGCCGATCGGTTCGGCACTGGAGCCGGAAGCGGCTCACTGGATTGCTGCGGGCCCGCAGAATACCGCTTTTTGTAGTGAGGTGAATCATGCCTCGCCGCCGAGTGGGGTGTCTTGATGGGATGTCGATCACAAAGATGTTGCGCGCGGAGAGTAGTCGGATCTTGCATGGGCCCTGGTCGTCGCCTTCCTCTTGACGGGGGCCGTGTTCGCAGGAAGGCATCACTGTCGATAAGGGAGTTTCCCGGGACGTTTTGCTTGGTTCGTGACAAACATCCCCATTGTTCGAATGTGGTTTCGGTGTCCCATCGAGCCCGATCGGGCTCGCCCGTGCCCGTCGTGACCGTTGTTTCTCCCACCGGTTCTTCGGTGTCGACGTCAACTCATCGGTATTGCCCGGACCTGTGTTTCAGCCCGGGCTTCCCGTTTGCGTCGAACCGGTCTCGACGGCCGACGTGTGTTGATGAAAGGTCGGGTTGCGCACCCGTTGGCGCGGGGGTGGGTGCGTCTCCGTCGCCTGTTCCTTGTGCACACATCGCCGATCGCGTGGTGGTCGGGCATCCGAGCGAGGTCGGGGAGGCCGGGCGGATGCGCGGTTGCTCCACGCTCCTCTATTGCCGGGCTCTGTGTCCTGCCGGCGGGCGGTCGGTGTCGCCCGGAGATCTCTCTCGAGATTCGAAACGTCGGACCGTGGATTGCGTAGCCGGTACGGGGCGTGAAGCGCGCGATCGTGCTGTGCCGGACATACGTAAGGTCACGCGACAGTTCCTACGAGGGGTGTCGGAGGCCGACCATTCCGCCGTGTGGCCGCTACGGCGGGAATGCGACGTCGTTGGCCGTCGCGGAAATCCTTGGGTGGGGAAATGGCGCCGTTACCGCCCGTGGCCGGTTTCGGCGGTAACCGAGTGGTTCCATTCACCGAGCGACTCCTTCCCCGGATCCATAAAACCATCCATAATTGTGGAATGGCGGGCCTCATTTCCCTCTCTGTGTATTGCACATTGCCGTGCAATCGCTATCCCTCGGCCGAGTTCGTGCGAGCTGATGT
>DXGR01000120.1 GCA_019113825.1 Candidatus Stackebrandtia excrementipullorum
TGCCCCTGTCCCGAAACGAGAAGTTGTCGCCCAAGGCCAAGCAGCTGGCCAGCGACCTGCGTAAGCGTTGGGTGGTTCACTTCGACGACGCCAGTGCCATCGGGCGTCGCTACCGTCGAGCCGACGAGATCGGTACGCCGTTCTGTGTGACAGTCGACTTCGACACCCTCGAAGACAACGCCGTAACCGTGCGTGACCGCGACACCATGAAGCAAGAACGGGTTTCGCTCGACCAGGTCGAGCAATATCTCATTGAGCGTCTCCCCGGCTGCTGAACCCTCCCGCACCCGCTCCGGCCTTCCGTCTCGCGGCGGGACGCGAGCGGGTGCGGTTTTGTTTGTCGGTAACTGGTCGGAACGTCCCCGAGACGGGCTTGTCCGGGCTGTGGACCCGTCCCGGTTCGTTACTCGCGGTCTTACCGAGGCTCGTGGGTGTCTTGAAACCTGGAGCGCCGTCCGCTGCGGCGATTCGTTTTGTGGTGGTGCGGCACCCTACGGGCCCACACTGCCAACCAATCGGTAGGTCGCCACCGCACCGCGCGACCAGCTCGTGGTTGACACCACGCTGTGTTAGTCGCTCGTGGTTGACACCACGACGAGCGGCGCAATCCACTCGGACAGTTCGTGCGGAAGCTGCTCGGCGAGAGTTCCGACCATGACACGGGATCGGCTCACACAGGCCCACCCGTCCGACCCACGCGTAGCGGATTCCTCGACCTTGGGCGGTCGCCTCGCGGCGTTAAGGAACGCCGCCTCGATCGCGGCGTGGTCTTGGGTGGAGAGCAGCGGGAAGGAGTGCCTGTTACGGCGTGTGCGTGACATGTCGACCGGCCTCTTTTCAAACTGCCGCCGCCACCGGTGATACACACCCGCTGCCGTTTTGCGGCAGCCCTGCAGGCGTGTATGCGGTGGTCGTGAACGGTATTACCCCGTACCCGTGCCGACCATACCGTTGTTGTGCCCGGGATGTTTCCCGTTGCACGATGCACGGTGGAAGTGTCAGGAGCCGCGGCCGTTTTCGGTTGTGTCTCTCGTGGCCTCGGTGAACCTGTGGGGTGCGACGGCGAACCGTCTAGAGTTGACCTTCAATTGTGGCCTGTTCCTCGTACGGCCACCCGGTAGGTGTCCACGGCGGCCCGTTCGACGCCCTCGTACCATTCGGCGGAACAATGAAGCCAGGCGTTACCCCACGCTGCGACCGGCGCCGTTTCGACACCGCTGATGGTGCATAGGATCGGCCAGTCGTCGGGTGCCGTGGTGTAGACCCGGATGGTGTTGGGGGCGGAGGAACTGGCCACGATATACGTCTGTTCCCCATAGGAGAATCGACCGTACTCGAATGAGTTCATGACGACTCACGATGCCGTGCGCGGTTGTCGCAACCGGGCTCGTAGCCGTCGAGGATGAAACTGTCCACGATCCCACGTTAAATCCTCGGTGGCAGAATGTGAAGACAACAGTAGCTTTCCGTTACGGTATTTCCGTAACGGAAAGTCCATGGCGGAAAGGTGTTACCCCCGTGCAACCGACGGTGGCGCGTCGCGCGCTGGGCTCCTCGTTGCGGAAGTTGCGGGAGTCTGCTGGTTTCAGCAGGTCTCAAGCAGCGCATGCGATCGGCTACAGCCCACAAACCATTCAACGCATAGAGGAGGGAACCCAGGCGACGCGTGACCATCAGGTCGAGCGCCTGGGAAAGTTGTACTCGGCTCCACCGGCGTTGATGAGCGAGATGTATCGGTATGCCTTGGACGGCAGCCGACGGGGTTGGTGGCAGGCGCACAAGGAGGGCATCCCGTCGGAGTTTCCGCTTTTTTTGGAGGCCGAGCAGGACGCCAGTCGGATCTGGGTTCTCGAACTGGAATACATTCCCGGGCTGTTGCAGACACCGGAATACCTGAGGGCCGTTCAGGACGCACAACCGACGTTGCCTCCCGATCACGCCGAAGCGGTGTGCCTGTTGCGGACACGGCGTCAAGAGTTGCTGTTCGGACGGAGCCGTCCACCTCGAATGGTGTTCCTGATCGGACGCTCGTCGCTGGACTATCTAAACGGGCTGCCGGAGGTACGTGGCGGGCAACTGTCACGACTGCGGCAGATTGCGGACCTTCCCGGTGTGGAAATACGGGTGATCGTGGGATTGCACGCGGCCATGGCGGGATCGTTCAATGTACTTACTCCTGGCACCGGGCCGTCTTTCGCCTACGTCGATTCAATAGATGGGTGTCGCTACATCGAAGACGGAGCCGTAGTGTCCCTATATGAGCGGACATTTGAACACGTCCGCTCGTCCGCAATCACATTGGAGGAATACCTATGACCTCGCGCAAGTGGCGTAAGTCAAGCCGTAGTGGTGGATCGGGTGGAAGCTGCGTGGAAGCGCGGTTGGGTGACGTCGGACCGCAGGTTCGTGACAGCAAAATGGGCGACGCCTCGCCCATTCTGAACCTGTCCGATCACGACTACACGGCACTGTTGTCATCGGTGCGTTAACGCACCGGGGCCGGCGGCTACGGTCCGCCGGCCGTCAGTGGGCCGAAACCGCGGAGACAACCGCACGTGGGTCGGCCGCACCGGATCGGACTGACTGGTCGTCAACGGCGATCAGGTGGGCATGTCCGAACCGGTCGGTGACGTTCTCCACCCGGTGGCCGAACTCGGTGAGGCCCGACCATGTGGCCGGTGCCTCAGGTTCCAACTGTGTGGGACCGGGGCCCCGGCCCGCCCAAGTGTCGAAACCGCTGACGTTTCCGATGCGCCACCGTGGGGCACCGATAGCCTCCCCGGCCGTCTGGCCGTGGCGAAGCAGTCGGGTGAGGATCTGGAGGACGATTTGCGGCTGGGTGTCCCCGCCCATCGTCCCGGTGATCGCGCGCAGCGAACCGTCCGGCCGAGTTGCCAACACGGGAACCAACGTGTGTGGAGGGCGACGTCCGGGCTGGTATTCGGCCGGGTGACCGGGCGTGAGGTGGAAGCCCAAACCTCGGTTGTGCAGCCCGATTCCGGTGTTGGGTTCGAAGATTCCCGATCCGAAGCCGGCGGCGTTGGATTGGATGAGGGACACCCCCATGCCGTCGCCGTCGATCGCACACAGGTATGTCGTATCCCCATCGTCGCCGGGGCTGGCCGCGTTCTGGATACCGGTGCGGGAGATGAGACTCGCACGAGCCCCGACTTCCCCTTCGGTCAGCAAGCCACCGACGTCGGCGTCGTCGAAGAGGACGTCGGGCCGGTCGCGGCCGGCCAGACGTGAGGCTTCGATCAGCAGGTGCGCCCATTGCGGATGGTCCGGGCCGTCCGGGATGTCGAGCCGTTCGGCGATGGCCATGCTCAACAGCAGCAGATATCCCTGGGAGTTCGGGGGAGTCGTCCACACGTCGTGCCCGAACGCCCGGACCGATATGGGGTCCACCCATTCGGCGTTGTCGACGGCCAGATCCTCAACACTGAATTGACCACGGGCTCCTTCGAGGAAACCGCGTCCGAAGTCGCCCTGATAAAAGCCCACGCGGCCGGAGTCGACGATCGCAGACAGCGCCCGCGCGACACCCGGACGGCGTACCAACGACCCGGGACCGGCCGCCGCCGCCAGGTCTTCTGCGCCGACTGGATTACCGAGCGCCTTCACGCCCTTTGCCAGGAGTGGAGAGGCCGGAAAACCGTTCCTTGCGTAACCGATGGCGTCATCGAGAATCCGTGACATGGGGAGGCGCCCGTAGCGCTGGTGCAACGCGATCCATCCGTCGACGCAGCCGGGAGTCGTCACCGAGGCCCAGTCGTTCTTAAACGGCATGGTGCGATGACCGGCTTCGCGCAAAGCCTGCGGGTCGGCTCCCGCACCCGCCCTACCCGAGGCGTTGAGGGCGGCCGGAGGGCGCCCGTCGACGTGAACGAGCGCGAAAAGGTCACCGCCCATGCCGCACATGTGAGGAGCGGTAACCGCCAACACGGCGTTG
Organism: Candidatus Stackebrandtia excrementipullorum; assembly: GCA_019113825.1. Taxonomy (GTDB): domain Bacteria; phylum Actinomycetota; class Actinomycetes; order Mycobacteriales; family Micromonosporaceae; genus Stackebrandtia; species Stackebrandtia excrementipullorum. The sequence goes on from DXGR01000120.1 coordinate 3,953, forward strand.
GTGGCGATCGCCGCGTCCACGGCCGAGCCCCCGGCACGAAGAACAGCCGTTCCCGATGCCGAAGCCAACTGGTCGACAGAGCAGACCATGCCACCGGTCGAATAGAACGTTGCAGTCACGCTCCCAGAGGTTAGTGCCGAAATCGAAGGAACGACAAGCGGTGGGATCACGGTTGGAAAACGATGTCCATGCTGTGACGAGATCAGCTGTGACCGATACGTCGAAGCACCTCGAGTTCCGCTTCGGCGAGGTTCGGGTCACGCAGGCGCGCGGTTGCCGCCCGAGACATCCACGGAGTGGGATCGTGCGCGACGTGACGAGTGAACACGGCGATCAGCTTGTCCCGCACGGCTGGAAAGCCCGGGATGGGAACCGTGTCGGCGGATACGGCCGACAGCACACACACCGTGTCGGCGACGTCGAGTGCCGCCTCGCCGGCGCGGACGTTGGACCAGTCGATCACGTATGGGCCGACCTCGGTCATGATCACGTTCAGAGGGTGCAGGTCCATGTGCAGGATGGCGCCGCCCTCGCCCAACCACGCGGGCGGTTGTAGGGAATGGAGTTGGTCGTGTAGCTCCGCGAGGGTCGCGGCGTGCCCGTCGACGTCGTCGACCATGGCCTCGCCCATGGTCGGTCCGTCCAATCGGTCCATGACCAGGTCCGGCCCGTCGACGTCGTGTACTCGAGGCACAGGGTATCCCTCGTCGGCGACGTGACACATGACGTCGACCTCCCGCGTCGAGACGTTCCCGTGGCGGAGCCGTCGCAGAATCCGGTGGTCTCCCAGTGCGAACACGTCGGCGTCCCTGCCGGAGGCCAGCAGCTCCATCACGACACCTCACCCGATCTCTCGGCGCATCGCGGGGTCGGAGGTTCGACGAAAGCCCAGTGACTCGTACAACGGCTCGGCTTCGGCCGAGGTGCGCAGGTCGACGCGCGTGATGCCGCGCGTGGCGAACCAGTTCAGCAGGCCGGTCATGCAGGCACGAGCGTAACCGCGCCGACGGTAGGCGGTATCGGTGCAGACATTGGAGACATGCCCGGCCAAGGTCGTCGGATTCGTCGGGCTGGGCAGTCGTCGGTGCACCATTCCGGTTGCGCAGGCGGCCAACCCGCCGTCGTCGGCATCGATCACGTACACCATGACCTCGGGATGATCGGAGCCGAGTTCGGCGCGCAGCACCTCGCCGGTCACCGCGCGCCAGGTGGTGAGCTGCGAACTCACCGTTCCCATCGATTCGTACATGAGCGCGCGGAGCCGAACGATCTCGTCACAGTCGCCTTCGGTGGCCTGTCTCGCGGGGGTCATGAGACGAATCCTATGTGGGAAGGTGTCGCGGCCGGTTGGCTGCCGCCGCCTATGGTGTACCGGTGGCAAAAAGCGTGTTCATAGCCGCCTTGGACGCCGGGAGCGGGAAAACCCTGGTAGCGCTGGGGGTGGCCGAGCTGTTGTCCCGTCAGGCGGGGACGGTCGGAGTGTTTCGTCCCGTGGTCCGTGACGGCGACGCCCCCGATCGAGTACTCGACCTGTTGAACAGGCGGTTCAAGACCGTCACCCGCCGCGGCGTCGACTACGAGCAGGTACGCGCCGACCCCGAGGCGGCGTTGAGCCGCATTATCGCCGAGTACCACGATTTCGCCGACACCTGCGATGTCGTGGTCGTCGTCGGCAGTGACTACACGGACGTGGCGTCCCCCACGGAGTTCGACTTCAACCTCCGGGTCGCGGTCAATCTGGCCGCCCCGATCCTGTTGGTCGTCACCGGTACCGGGCGCACCCTCGCCGAGGTGAAGGCAGCCGCCGATCTCGGTCGCGCCGAGGCCGCATCAGCCCACGCGACCGTATGTGGTGTCGTTGCCAACCGAGTAGACCCTCGTCTGGTGAAAGACGCTGCGGAGATCGCACCCGACCTGTGGGTTCTGCCCGAGACACCCGCGTTGACGGCGCCGACGGTCGGTGAACACGCCGAAGCCGTTTCGGCGGAGCTGCTGTTCGGCGACATCGAGCAGCTCGGCCGCACCTCGGGCGAACTGTTGGTCGCCGCCATGACGTTGCCGAACATGCTGGACCACCTCGTCGACGGCGCCGTCGTCATCACGCCCGGCGACCGCGTGGAGCTGTTGCTCGGTCTGCTCACAGCCCACCATTCGAGTGGTTTGCCGGCCAGCGCCGCCGTCGTGTTGACAGGTGGTCTGCGACCACCCGAGCAGGTGGCGACCTTGCTGGAGGGATTCGACTCCGGTCTACCGATCCTGTTGACACGGCACGACACGTTCGAGACCGCGGCCACCCTGGCGAAGGTTCGAGGCAGGATATCGGCGAAGTCGGACGCCAAGGTGGCGACCGCGTTGGGGCTGTTCGCCGACGGTGTCGACGGTGAAGCGTTGCTGAGCCGAATGAGGCTGGCGCGGTCGCGGGCCGTGACGCCGCTGATGTTCGAACACACGTTGATGGAGCGGGCTCGTGCACGGCGGCGGCGCATCGTTCTGCCCGAAGGCACCGAGCCTCGGATACTGCGGGCGGCCGAGATCATTTCCAAGCGGGGGGTCGCCGACGTCGTACTGGTGGGCGAACCCGACGAGTTGACCGACGTCGCGGCGCGGCTGGGCGCCGACATATCGGCCGTGGAGGTGGTGAGCCCGTATCAGTCGGATCTGCGGGAGCGCTTCGCCGCGGAGTATGCGCGCCTACGCAGCCATCGGGGCGTCACCATCGACCAGGCTATGGACATCGTGACCGACGTGTCCTATTTCGGCACCCTGATGGTCCATGAAGGGCTGGCGGACGGCATGGTCTCAGGGGCCGCCCACACCACTGCACACACGATCCGGCCGTCGTTCGAGATCATCAAGACGGCAGCCGGCACGAACGTGGTGTCCAGCGTCTTCTTCATGTGCCTGGCCGAACGAGTGCTGGTCTACGGTGACTGCGCGGTGATCCCCGAACCAACGGTGGAGCAGCTGGCAGACGTCGCCGTCTCGTCGGCGAGCTCGGCGGAGGCCTTTGGGGTCGACCCGCGGGTGGCGATGTTGTCGTACTCCACCGGAGAGTCGGGCAGCGGTGCCGATGTGGAACGCGTTCGACAGGCAACGGCGCTGGTACGCGAACGCGCACCACATCTTCCGGTGGAAGGTCCGATACAGTACGACGCCGCCGTCGACGCGTCGGTGGCGTCGGCGAAGTTGCCCGACAGTTCCGTGGCCGGCAAGGCGACGGTGCTGATCGTGCCCGACCTGAACACCGGCAACAACCTCTATAAGGCGGTGCAACGCAGTGCCGGAGCCGTTGCGATCGGGCCGGTGCTTCAAGGACTTCGGAAACCGGTGAACGACCTGTCGCGGGGCGCCACGGTTCACGACATCGTCAACACGGTGGCCTTGACCGCCGTTCAGGCTCAGGAGGCGGAACGGTGACTTCGCATGTGTTGGTGATCAACTCGGGTTCCTCATCCATCAAGTACCGGCTGCTCGACATGTCCACGGGAACCAAGATCGCCGGTGGTCTCGTGGAACGCATCGGGGAGGCCAAAGGGCGCCTTGAACACACCCGGGGAACCGACCGGTTCGACTCCACCCTCGTCGTCGGTGACCATGAGGAGGGAATGCGGCACATCATCGCCGCGTTCGCCGAGCACGGGCCGGCCCTGGACCGAGTGCGATTGTCGGCGGTGGGGCACCGCGTCGTTCACGGTGGGGCGGAGTTCAGCGCACCGACGATCATCACCGACGAGGTGTGCAACGGTATCGACCGCCTGTCGGCGCTCGCTCCACTGCACAACCCGGCGAACCTGGCGGGCATTCATACCGCTCGACGATTGTTTAACGACGTCACGCACGTCGCGGTGTTCGACACGGCGTTTCACGCCACCATGGCCGAGGAGGCGTACACCTACGCGATTCCTCGTTCCTGGCGCGACGACCACGGCGTTCGGCGGTACGGGTTCCACGGCACGTCACACGCCTATGTGTCACGTAAAGCCGCGGAGCTGTTGGGCGCGGAACCGACCGATGTGAACCTCATCGTTCTTCACCTCGGCAACGGTGCCAGCGCGTGCGCGGTGCGCGGAGGAACGTCGGTGGACACCTCCATGGGACTCACGCCCTTGGAAGGGCTGGTCATGGGAACTCGAAGTGGTGACCTTGACCCGGCGATCATGATGCACATGCATCGGTCGGCGGGCCTGTCGGCGCCGGAGTTGGACGATGCGCTCAATCACGACTCCGGTTTGCGGGGATTGGCCGACGACAACGACATGCGTCAGCTGCGTCGACGCGCCGAAGAGGGCGACGAGCAGGCGAAGCTGGCCCGTGCGGTGTACTGCCACCGCATCCGAAAATATGTCGGCGCATACATGGCCGTTCTGGGGCACGTCGACGCGATCGTCTTCACCGCAGGTGTCGGCGAGAACGACGCGGGAATTCGGGCCGATGCGTTGGCGGGTATGCGCGATCTGGGTATCGATGTGGACCCCGAACGCAACGCCTCGGGCCGGACGTGGATTTCCAGCTCCACTTCCGAGCGGGCGGTGTTGGTCATCCCGACCGATGAGGAATTGGAGATCGCGCGCCAGTCCCTGGCGGCTGCCCAATACCGTTGACGGCGCGAAGGGGCCGGCCGGATTGGGATACCGACTGGTATTGCATCCCAACGCTTTCACTTCTGTTGCCTGCGTGGGGACGTCGCTCGCGTCGCATCGCACCGCGGGCCACCGGGCGCGCAGTGAGGTCAGCGGTCTTCGGCAGGTTTCGCGGCCACGACGGTCGCGAAACCGAGGTGCCGCCCCGCGTCGGTTTCAAGGTTTCGAGCCCATCTAGCGCACTGATCGCGCCAACGTTCGTCTGCGGCGACCGCGCCGTACTGTTCCCACCGCAACCAGTGACGCCACCCGTCGGGTAGCGGTGCGGCATATTCGACCTCGACCTTGCCCGTTTTCGACCAGTGTCGTCGCCACCAGTCGGCGCTGTGAAACGACGCGAAATCCCAGTCCCAGTCGGCGGCGAGGTGTTCGGGTATGAACCCGTCCAGTTCATTGTTGACCGCCGGTACGACGATGCCCAGCCGGCCACCGGGCCGCAGGTACTTCACGATGTAGCCCAGGTACAGGTCGCAGGTCCCGAAATAGTGGTAGGCGTCGAGGCTCACGATCGCATCGAAGTATTCGGGTGCGAATTTCAGATTGTGGGCCTCTGCGTGAATCGGCATGACCCGGTCGGCCACACCGGCCTCTCGAATGCGCTCCCAGTTGGGTCCGGGGCCGATCCACAGGTCTGCGGCGACGACGTCGACGTCGAATTCCCTGGCGAGAAAAATCGAGCTGGCCGCCATCCCACACCCCAAGTCCAGGATGCGCATACCCGGCTGTAGATCCATGTGCTGTGACAGCTCCTCGGCCAGCCACAGTGGGTTGGGTCCCATGGCGTTGTCGTACTGCCAGATGGGGTCGTACCGGGCGCACCGGGGAAACCGTGGATCGACGAGTAGTGTCGCGGCGAGGGTCGAATCGTGGCCGACGGTCGCCTCGGACGTCATGGGGACCATTGTCGAATGGTCGACACGTCCCGGCAATCGCTTTTCGCAGATGGCCGGATTACGACAGGGCTTCGCGAACCGCCTCAAGAATGCTTTCGGGCCCGGCGCAGGCTTCGGCCACGGTCACGACGACCGTGGGAGGCCCGCCCAACGGAGCCGTCTCGATCCGGTGTCGCCGCACCAGTTGCAGGGCCTCCTCGAGCTGGCTGGACGCGTCGCCGACACCGTCGGCGCGCAGCCAACGCCGAAGCACGTGGTTGTGCGCGGCAATGACGGCCGCCGCCTCGACCTCGGCGAGTAGCCGCTCGGTGGGGGAATCGTCCGAGGGGTGTTTCAACAGGTGTTTGGTGAACAGTCGCTGATACCGCGACACCACGGCGTGTTCGCGTTCACGCAGGACCGGGACCTCGCGTAGCAGCCGATAACGTGCCAGCGAAACAGCGGGGTCGGCGGTGTACATGCGCAGGACCTCGTGGATGCTGCGGCACACTGCGGCAACGGGTTCCGCTCCTCGGTCGGCCTCGAGCATCTGTTCGATCCGCGCCACCGTGGCGTCGTGGTCGGGGAAGACCGCGTCCTCCTTGGTGGGGAAGTACCGAAAGAAGGTGCGCCGAGACACTCCCGCCGCGGCCGCGATCTGATCAACCGTGGTGGCCTCGTATCCCTTGTCGGCGAACAGGCTCAGTGCTGCGGCCGACAACTCTCGCCGAGTCCGCGCCCGGCCGGATACACCCGCCATGTCTGAGGAGACTACCCGCCGTTCGAGGCCGTGCTGAGCTGGGCGCTTCGGGGATGTCTCAGGGAAGGCTCGGGGGCGCCGGTTCAGGGCCGAAACAGGGATGTTCCCCGATGTTCGGTCCACCGATTTCGCGGAAGCTGTGTGGCAGACACCGACGTCGTCGACGCTGGTGAACATGACCGCAGGATGAAAGGGCCGCGCCGATGGTCGGCAACGATGGTGAGACCGTTCCCGGTGGAGCACCATGACGTGGCAGGTGGTCGCCGCCGTGCTGGGCGCGTGGTGTGTCGCGATCGGGGCGGCCGCCCAAGAGCGGCCCGCCACGGCGGCGACAGGGGACGCCGTGGGCGGATGGAACCTGGTCGTTCAACTGCTACGCAGCCCGCGCTGGCTGGCGGGCTGTCTCGTCACCGTGATCGGCATGGCGCTCCACTTGGCCGCGTTGGCGACGGCGCCGCTGAGCATCGTTCAACCGCTGGGGATCAGCGGGATGCTCGTCGCCGTGTGGGTTTCGGCCCGATGGAGTGGCCGCACGCCGGGAATACGTGAGGTCCTCGGGGCCGTAGCCGTCAGCGCTGGATTGATCGGCCTGGTCGTGAGCATGCCGTTTGAGAATGCGATCGCTCCACAACCTGCCGACGGTCACCTGGCGGTTTTGTCGCTGGTCGCCGTCCCGTTGGCGGTACTCGCACTGGTCCTGGGGCGGTTTTTGGGGCCGACGTGGCGTGCGGGTGTTCTCGCGGCGGTGGCGGGCGTGTCGTTCGGAGTGACCGCGGCGTTGGTGCGTGTCGTCGTCACGGACCTGGACGCCGGTTGGTCCACCCTGTGGCATTGGCGCACCGCCGTCGCCGTGGGTTTGGCGGCGGTCGGTGGCCTGGTTCTTCAGAACGCGTATCGGGCGGGGCGTTTCAGCCTTTCCTATGCGCTACTGCTGGTCGTCGACCCGGTCGTGGCAGCCGGCATCGGTGTGGTGTTTCTGTCCGAACCGTTGCCGACGAGCATGTCGGCCGCGATCGCCGCGTGCCTGTCCATCGCGGTGCTCGTCGCCGGGGTGGCGACCCTTGCGGGGGCTGCGGCGAAACCGACCGATCCTTATCGCGGTGCCCGCCCGGTTACGGCCGGCGACGGTGCCCGCGTCGCCGGAGCCGACCCGGCATACACACATCGTTCACATTCAGTGCCTTCCAAGATCGAGGAGCCAACTCATGTTCGACCAAATGCGACCTTCACCGGCTGACGAAACGGTTTCCACCGGATCTGCGGCCGCGGTAACCGGTGGAGGCCGACGTCGAATACTCATCGGAACCGATACCTATCCACCCGATGTCAACGGTGCAGGCTATTTCACGCAGCGCCTTGCCACCGGGTTGTTCGACCGGGGCAACGAGGTGCACGTGATCACCGTGTCCGATACCGGAAAGCCGTACCGTCACGTCGTCGACGGTGTGACCGTTCATCGCTTGAAGTCGGTCTCGGCGAGGGTATATCCGAACCAGCGGATCGTCCTTCCCGGAGCGACGGTCGCGGCCGTGGATCGGATATTCGACCGTGTCCGTCCCGACGTGACTCATATGCAGTCTCACTTCGTCGTGGGGCGTGCCTGCCTGCGCGTGTCGAAACGGCGCCGGCTTCCCGTCATGGCCACCAACCACTTCATGCCCGAGCCGTTGCTGCATCACGTACCGGTTCCTCAGAAGGTCCGCGACTGGGCTGCGACTCGAGCGTGGAACGATGCGGCTCGCGTGTTTTCGCGAGCAGACTACGTGAGCACGCCGACACCACTGGCGGCCAGGCATTTTGCCGACCGTGGCTTCAACGGGGACATTGACGCGATTTCGTGTGGCATCGACCTGTCACGTTTCCGTCCCCGTGAGGGGGAGGCGGCGTCGGTGCGTGCTCACTTCGGGCTCCCGGACCGCAAGACGGTCGTGTTCGTCGGTCGTCTCGATCAGGAAAAACGTATCGATCAACTGATTCGGGCCGTGCCGGCGTTGCGACGACGACAGGACGCGCAGTTGGTGATCGCGGGGGTGGGGCCGTACCGGGAACGGCTCAAGACGTTGGCGGCCGACCTGGGGGTGTCGGCGTATGTGCACCTACTCGGGTTCGTCTCGGACGAGGATCTACCGCTCGTTTACCACACCGGTGACGTTTTCGCGATTGCCAGCGTCGCCGAGCTTCAGTCGATCGTGACGCTGGAGGCGATGGCCTCGGGTCTTCCGGTGGTCGGCGCCGACGCGGTGGCGTTGCCGCACCTGATCAAGAACGGACGGAACGGCTACCTGTTCGATCCCGGCGACGTCGAAGGGCTTGGTGCCCGTCTGGAGGCGATCCTGGCATCGCCGAGGGACCTCGAATCGATGGGGGCCGAAAGTCGCAAAATGGCCGATGAGCACGAGCACGGTCGTTCGCTGGAGCGGTTTGAAGCGGTGTACGACCGGTTGTGCGGCGTCCGTCGGTGACATCCGGGAGGCCTCGAAGACCGTGGAACGTGACCGTCGCGGTTTTCGGGGCCTGCTTCGGTGCGTTGTGTTTCGTGGTGGTGCACATGGTCATGGCCGACACGGTCGACCCGTTGAGTCGGCCGGTCAGCGACTATGCGTTGGCGTCGCCCGGAACGACCCTGTTCTCCTTGGGGATTCTGGCCGTTACGGTGTCGTGTGGCGCGTTGGCCGGTTCCGGTCTGGGCCTGCCGGACGAGGTGCGGTTGCGTGCGAGCCTCGCGGCGGTGTCGGTCGTGCTCATCCTGGTCGTGGTCTTTCGAACCGACACCGGTGATGTGGTCACCTCGGCGGCCGGGCAGATCCATCGGTACGCGTCCGGCGTGGCGTTTCTTCTGCTGACCTGCTCGGGGTGGATGGTTTGGCGTCGCCTCGTGACCGTCGGCGACGACTCCGCGCCGGTGCTGGGCGGCCTGACACTGCTGGCTTTCGCGGCGCTGGTGTTGACCGGGTTGAACACGCTGGAGCCGGAGTTCTTCGGTCGGTGGCGCGGAGTACCGCAGAGGTTGCTGTTGACCGTTCAGACGGTGTTGATCGTGGTGATGGCCTCCGTTGCGGGCCGCACCGCGCGGTCGGGCGGCGGCCACCGCGAGCGGGGGCGGCCTGTGTCCGACGAGATCGACCCGTCGGGTACCCGGAGGCCGGATGCGCCGGTACCAAAGTGTGGCTAAGCAGGCGTGGCGTGGCTGGTGCACGAGGTTTACGATCGGGCAATGGCATCTGATCCTCCGCTCTTTGTTGTCAGCGACGTGCACGGACACCGTGAAAAGCTCGTCGGGGCGCTGTCGGAGGCCGGGCTAGTCGACTCGTCCGGCCACTGGAGTGGCGGTAACGCCCGATTGTGGTTTCTGGGAGATCTGTTTGACCGCGGTACCGACGGTGCGGGCATCGTCGAACTCATCATGCGGTTGGCCGACGAGGCCGAATCCGATGGCGGTCTGGTCGACAGCCTTCTCGGTAACCATGAGGTCCTCATGCTGGGGGCCAGGCGGTTCGGTGACGAGGAGTTCGAGGACGAAGACGGTAATTCCCGCAATTTCATGATGTGGTGGCATCTCAACGGCGGGCAGGACGACGACGTTGCGCGATTGAACTCCAAACAGGTCAACTGGCTGCTGAACCGACCGGTGATGACCTATGTGGCGGATCATCTGTTGGTCCACACCGATACCGTCGAATACGCCGCCTATGGACGGAGCGTCGCCGGGGTCAACAAGGCCATTCGAAAGATCATGAAATCGAACGACCACGCCAAGTGGTGGTTGCTGTTCCGGCGGTTGACGATTCGTCACCGATTCGAGGCCGAGGACGGCGCCGAGCAGGCTGCGGCGATGTTGGACTGTTTCGGTGGCGCCCAGCTCGTTCACGGTCACAGTACGATTCCCGACCGGTTGGGTCTTCCCGGTGATCAGGTGATCGGTCCGCGCCGGTATTGCGAGTCGATGGTGTTGTGCGTCGACGGTGGTATCTACCAGGGGGGGCCGTGTCTGGTGGTGGAACTTCCGGTGGACCCGGCGTTGCTGCAGCCCGAACGTCTTCCGGAATCTCCGGACGCTCCGGATGAGACTCCGGAGTTGGTTGATCCGGACGACGTGTCGTCGGAGCCGGCCACCGGCGCGACCTGAGGGGCCACCGTGGCATGGAAAACACGCACGGAACGCGCTTGCATCAATACATTACGTTTGAATATGTGAATTTTTGCGATCGATGTGCGCAAAACGGGTACCGGGTGGGCAAAGCCGACCGTGGCGAGGCATAATCCAGAAATGGTGGAAACCATCATCAGGACTTGTTACTGATGACGGCCAGGGAAAGTCCCCACCGGCTTTCCCCGGCCGTCACCTGTGCGGTGGCGTTGATCGAGGAGACCCCCACCGGTCTCCCCGATCAACCCCACCTGATGGAGATCGAATTAGCAGCCCCACCGGCCGGTTCGGTCTCCAGTGGTGGATCGAGGAAGCTCCCACCCGCTTCCCCGATCCACCACCATCGGGATCACGTCTTCAGTTGTCACCGTCGGGTCAGTAGAAGCGAGCGGTATAGATCCGCCCGTCCCTGACCCACGCCAGGTGCAGCGCTTTGTACATGTCGTCGAGGATCGCGTCGTCCGGCAGGCCGTATGTGGTTGTGGCGCTGCGTCCTCGGTAATGCCACAACAGTCCTGCCTTCACCGATTCGGCGTTGGCACTGTGCCTGCGGCAAGGCTCTCCGCAACGGTAGGCCGGTCGCCCCTGAGGGTCCCGCTCGAAGACCATGGCCTGTTGGCAGGCCGAACTCCACAGTTTGTCGACTGTGTCCACATCCAGGATGGCCTGGAGCTGTTGTTCAACCATGGCACCAATTCCGATCTTGTGAGGATCAGCAAGGTTGGGTTTTTCGGGCGGGCAGGACTAGTCATGCCTCGCTGTGCATTATCACACTCATCATATTATGCATCAACACCGGGCATATGCACGTGCATGGGCGCGTGCAAATGCCTTTTGCTGATGTGTCAAGCTGATGCACGACCTTGCGCCGCAGACGCCGGCTAGGACCACGGCGACACTGTGTGGTGGGAAATCCCGTGCCCCCCACGGGATCGCGCAGCGCGGCCAGGTCTCGGCCTTCGCGTCAACCTCTGCGAAGCCGACAAGTCCGTACACCGTCTGAAAGGACATCCCATGGACAAGGCATACAACGGCATCCCCGCCGGACGGCTGTCCATCGCCTGGCAGAAGAGCGCGCGATCCAATCCAAGCGGCAACTGTGTCGAGATGGCCGCGTTGCCCGAAGGGCAAGGCATCGCGGTACGTAACTCTCGCGATCCACAAGGTCCGGCGCTGGTTTACACGATGGACGAGATGATCGCGTTCATTCACGGAGCCAAGGACGGCGACTTCGACAACCTGATCACCGATTAGGACCAAATCGTCAATCCCGGTTGCCTGTGATCGTCTTGTCGGCGGGGCTGGATAGCCTGGGAACGTGACAGAGTGGGCGTGGAAATCCCATGCTCGCGCGAAATGTGACTCCGGAGGTACAGAGGACGTGGACACGCCTTCTCCTGGGATCGGTTTGCCGGGAGGCCCGACGGCACTACGCATGCTGTTGGGCGCGCACCTGCGCAAGTTGCGCGAAGCTCGAAAGGTCAGTCGAAAGGCGGCTGGATGGGAGATAAGATCCTCTGAATCGAAGATCAGCCGCATGGAACTCGGGCGTGTCAGCTTCAAAGAGCGCGACGTTGAGGATCTCCTCAAGCTCTATGGAGTCGGTGAACCCGAGCTCACCCGCATGGTCGGGCTGGCCCGTGAAGCCAACAACCCCGGTTGGTGGCACCGCTTCAACGACGTCCTACCGGGTTGGTTCCAGTCGTACTTGGGACTGGAGGCCAGCGCCTCGCTGATCCGGACCTACGAGATCCAGTTTGTTCCGGGCCTGTTGCAGACACGTGATTACGCACGTGCGGTCGTGATGCTCGGTCATGGATACGCCAGCCGTGAGGAGATCGAAAGCCGTGTGAATCTTCGGATCTCACGGCAAGAGGCACTGAGCCGACGCGACAGGCCGCCCCGACTGTGGGCCGTCCTGGACGAGGCGGCACTACGGCGTCCGCTGGGCGGTAGGGAGGTCATGCGCGGCCAGATCGAGCATCTGATCCGGTTGTGCGGAAAACCCAACGTGCAGATTCAGATCATTCCGTTCAGCGCGGGCGGCCACGCTGCGAGTGGCGGAGCGTTCACCATGTTGCGGTTTGCCGATGTGGACCTTCCCGACATCGTCTACCTCGAACAACTGACCAGTGCCCTCTATGTGGATAAACGCGAGGATGTGGACCTGTACACCGTCTCCATGGAACAGCTGTGTGTGCAGGCCGAGGAGCCGAAACGGGCTCCCGAAATTCTCGAGGAAATCCTGAAAGACATGTGACCACCTCGAATCCGCTTTCCATACGGGGCGCCCGGTCGACCGACCGGGCGCCCCGATGTTATGCCTTCACGCCGATCCCGGCCATGAGTATGCGCTGATGTTCTTCCAGCTCGTCGGGTGTGGGAACCGCGCGGTGCGGATCGTCGGGAAACCAGCGCGCCGGAAAATCCAGACCCGGTGCCACCAGATCAAGTCCGAGAAAATGCTCCCGGATGCGTTCGGGTGTCCGAGTCCAGCCGTTACCGAGGCTTTCCAAGCCCGCCCGTTCGACGGACTGCTGGATCGGTTCGCCGGTGTCGACCAAGTCGGTGATGAACAGGTGTGTGCCCGACGGCATCGCATCGAGAAGGACTCGGACCCACTCGTCGGGCCCCTCGTCGTCGTGAAAGTGCATGTGAAGTCCCACAACCATGAGGCCCACCGGACGATCGAAGTCGATCGTCTCGATCACGTCGGGATGGTCCAACATGGTGTGCGGAAGTCTGAGATCGGCCGTCACCACGGCCGTTTTCTCCGAACTCAACATGGCGCGGCCGTGAGCGGTCACGATGGGGTCGTTGTCTACGTAGACGACGGTGGCGTCGGGGTTGACCTCATGAGCCGCATCGTGCGTGTTCGTCTCCGTCGGGAGGCCACTGCCGATATCGAGGAACTGGTCGATTCCCCGACGCGCCATGTACTTTACGCCGCGAACGAGTACGTCACGGTTCTCCCGAACACACAGGTCCGTGTCCGGTACGTGTTTGAGATAGACGTCGGCGGCGTGCCGGTCGGCGGCGAAGTTGTCTTTACCGCCCAAGAGCGCGTCGTACACCCGAGCTATGGCGGGGGTGTTGACGTCGAACGCGGGATTCGACTGCCGATCGGGTCGAACGGCATCGGATCCGGTCATCGAGGTGGCCCCCGCGAGGTAGGGATGTGTCTGTTCCAGCGGAAATGTTGCAGCTCATGATACATCGCACGGTCCACTCCCGGCGGAGCGCGGGGAGGCACTCCGCCGGAAGTGTGCCTTATATGGATCCGTTGCGCCGCAGCGTTCGCGTGTTTAGGCGGCGTTCACCCTCCCTATACGGCGAATCGCGATATCTCGAACACACCGACATCGTCGGCGTCGGTCCCCGGTGACGTTTGGCTCTGCGACGCCTCAATGCCAACCCAACCGTGGAAACCGCCGTCAGAGTCGATGATCTGCATCATCGGTTTGACGTGCGAGTTACCGGTGTAGCAGTACTCACCACGACCGTCGGCCAATGCGGTACGCCAGTGCCACAACGTGTCCCGGCGGTCGTCGACGGTCTTGTTGGGAGCGGCCACATAGTATTCGGTCGGAGTCGAGGTCCGCCCGCTCAGGCAAGCGCCGCTTCCGCAGGCCTCCCAATCGGACATCCAAAACTTCGAACCGAATCCGATGTCGACGTAGGGTGTGCCGTTATCGGTCTTCCAGAAGTAAAACCGGTGCTTGAGTTCGCTGTGGTCGATCGCCTCGATCTCCGCCATGGACGCCCGCTCGTCGAGAGCGGCCTCGGAGCCGTACCCGAAGCCGTGCGTGGCGCCGAAGTTGCTACCGGCGAACGACAACCGAGCCAACGTGCCCTCTATGGGCTGACTGACGGTCCATTCCTCCCACTGATCGATGTCCCACTCGACGCGCAGCGTATTACCGGTGACGCTGTACGTCCCCGACAGCTTCTTGGGAGCGGTGGCCGACTGGAAACCGTTGGCGGTTTGAATGTTGCAGTCACGTGCCGGACAGTTCGAAGCCTGCACCCCGGTGTAACTGCGGACCACCCGACGCGACTGGCTCCAGTGCCAGTGCTCCTCGGTGACGGTGCCGTCGTCGGCGAATTCGTATGTGGCGAGCCGTTGCCAGTTCGTGCGTACCTCGGCGTCGACGCGGCCGACGGCGACGGTGTAGTTGGTCATTCCGGCTGGCAACGTCGTCTCGGCGTGAGCCGAAGGCGTATAAATCAACCAGGTCGCCACGGCCGCGATGACCGCTGTCACTGCGATGCCGAACCGGATACCGGCGATTCGTGTCATCATCTCCTCCTCTGGGTCAAGGGGCCGAACATCATGCTGCGGCGACGGCGCATAGTTTGTCCACAACCGGACGTTTCGTCCGTGACGTTTTCCCACAATGCCCGACGATGACGGCGATAACGCCGGATGGGGCCCGAGTCGATGGCAGGCTGAAACCGGAGACCGCAAACACCGAATTCTGGAGAACCCGATGAACAACCCCGTCGCCGTCGGATACGACGGCTCATCTCACAGCCGGTCCGCCGTCGACGTCGCGCTCAACGAAGCCAGAATGCGTGGCAGTCGGTTGGTGATTCTGCATTCCGCCGTCACTCCCATGGCCGGCATGCCACCGGAGGTACTGGCGCCGTGGGGCGACGAGGGCGCCGCTCGACGTGGTCTACAGGACATGCTGACCACGGTGGCGGACGAGGTCTCGACGGTCGCCCCGGACGTACCGGTCGAGACCGAACTATTGCTGGGTGACACGGTGGGGCGTCAGCTCGTCGAGAAATCGCGGCACTGTCGACTGATGGTGGTCGGGTCACGTGGCCGGGGCGGCTTTAAAGGCCTGCTGTTGGGTTCCACAAGTTCGCAACTGGCCGCCCACGCACACTGTCCGGTCCTGGTGGCTCGTACCGACGTCCCGTCACCGGACGGTCCCGTCGTGGTCGGTGTGGACGGCCACTCGTCCACGCCCGCCGTCCGGTTCGCCGTCGAGGAGGCATCCCTACGAGGTGTCCCGCTCTTCGCCGTTCACGTGCAACGCCGACGCCTCGCCGGAGCCGACGGTTCGACCGTCACCCGGCAGGCCCGCGAGGCGGTGCTCGCCGAGGCGATACCGGCGCCGCTCGAGGAGCATCCGGAGTTGAGGGTCACCCGTCAAGTCCTGTTCGGGCGAGTTCGTGAGGTCATGCTGGACCAGTCGCAGGAGGCGGGTCTGTTGGTTGTGGGGGCGCGCGGGCGTGGAGGGCTCGGTCGGATGCGGCTGGGTTCGACGAGCCAGGCGCTGCTGTATCACGCTCCCTGCTCGGTCGCCGTGGTCGCCGAGCGGGCGTAACCGCCGCGCACCGGTGGGGCCGGAGGTCCCGTTGCGGCCGGGACCGTTGGCCGCAAAGTCGATGTCCTGTGGCACTGAACGATTCGCCGTGTCCGCGATGGAATGGATACAGGACGATCGAAAGGGCACGGACCATGACCACGCAGTCCCTGAAACCCACCTCCCCGTCGAGCACCGGGAACGACCGGTCACGGTATTTTGTCAACCGCATCTGGGCGGTGGCACGCATAGGCGTCGGATGGATCTTCCTGTGGGCGTTCCTCGACAAACTTTTCGGTCTCGGGTTCAGTACGCCGACCGATCAATCCTGGCTGTCGGGAGGACGACCGACCGAGGGCTTCCTCGCCAACAACGCCGCCGGCCCACTGGAAGGCGTTTACAAGGCGATCGCCGGTCAATGGTGGGCGGACTGGCTGTTCATGATCGGGTTGGCGGGCATCGGCACGGCGTTGATTCTCGGTATCGGTATGCGCATCGCCGGTGTCGGCGGCGCGATTCTCTTGGTGCTCATGTGGAGCGTCGCGCTTCCGCCGACCACCAACCCTCTCATCGACGACCACCTCATCATGGCGGTCCTCCTCCTCGGGCTTGTTGCGGTCGGCGCAGGTCGCACCTGGGGACTGGGAGACGCCTGGAACAAGACCTCACCGGTCAAACGGTTCCCGATCCTGCGATAACCCGACCACACGAACCGGTGCCGACGACCACGGCACCGGTTCATCGTGTGACCGGTCGTTCTCACCCGTGAAGTGGTTGGATGGTCCCATGGCCGAGGAAGCGTCACGGCGCAGCGAGACACCCGGAGTGACCGCCGGTCTCGACGGGCTGCGCCTCAACGAACTGCTGAACGAGGTCCAGGACCGCTTGGCCGAGATGGCGAACACCCCGCGGCGCCTCGAAGGCCTGTTGGACGCCGTCGTCGCGGTCGCGTCCGGAATCGAACTGGACTCGACACTGCAGCGGATCGTACAGGCGGCCGCTGATTTGGTCGACGCTCGATACGGCGCGCTCGGCGTCCTCGGTGAGCACGATGGCCTGTCCGAATTCGTGTATGTCGGTGTCACACATGAGCAACGCGAACGCATGGGCAGCCTGCCCGAAGGCAAAGGCCTGTTGGGCCTGCTGATTCGGCATCCCGAAACCATCCGCTTGTCGGACCTGGGAAGACACCCGAGTTCCGTCGGGTTTCCGCCGAACCACCCACCGATGCGAAGCTTTTTGGGAGTACCGGTGCGGGTTCGCGACGTCGTGTTCGGAAACCTGTACCTTGCCGAGAAGAACAACGCCGCCGAGTTTACGGCCGACGACGAGGTCGTACTGGAGGCGTTGGCGGCGGCCGCCGGAATCGCCATCGACAACGCCCGCATGTACGAGCAGGCGCAACGCCGTCGACGGCTGCTGGAGGCGTCGACCGAAATCCGCGACGAACTGTTGGCGGGAACATCCCCGACGGAAACACTCGACCTGGTCGCTCGTCGCACACGAGAGCTTTTGGCGGCCGACACGGTGCTGCTTCTCACCCCTGCCACGCCGGGAGCGGTCGACGTCGTCGTGCGCGCGGCAGCGGGACACGTGGACGAGTCGACGGTCGGTACCTCCGTGGCGGCGACCGTTCCAGCGGTGTCGGAAGTGTACGGATCCGGCGCTGCACGGGTTTTCAGCGACACAGGGCAGGCGTTGGGGCCCGGTTTCGCGCACGCCGCATTCGGCGGTGGAGTGGCGGTTCCGTTGCGAACCAGCGCCGCCGGACCGGGTGGGATTCTTGTGGCCGTTCGCGCGAAGGGAGCCGTCGGCTTCCCACCGGAGACGGTTCCGGTTCTGGCGTCTTTCGCCGACCAGGCTGCACTCGCGTTGGTGTCGGCCGACGGACAACGTGCGCGGCAGCGGCTGGAACTGCTCGCGGACCGAGAACGCATCGCCGCGGACCTCCACGATCACGTCATTCAACGGCTGTACGCGAGCGGTCTGAAACTTCAGGGAACGCTCCCCCACGTGGCCGATGCCCCGGTAAGGGAACGGTTGAAGGACGTCGTCGCTCAGTTGGACCTGACCATCAAGGAAATCCGGACCGCGATCTTCGACCTGCACAATGACCCGGATACAACCACGAGCCTGAGACGACGCCTGTTGGAAGCCGCGACCGATGTCATCGGCGAGGACGGGCCGGCGTTGTCGGTTCGGTTGGCCGGGACCGTCGACACGTTGGTGACGGGGAGGGTCGCCGACCACGCCGAGGCCGTCGTGAGGGAAAGCGTGACCAACGCCGTGCGGCACGCCGACGCCGCGTCCATCACTGTGACGGCCGAAGCAGGAGAGGAGCTTGTGATCACCGTCGCCGACGATGGAAACGGCATGACGGAGGACGTCGTCCTCAGCGGTCTGGCGAATCTTGAGCGTCGAGCAGATGCGTGCGGAGGTTCCATGACCGTGGTGAGCGACGGCGGCGTCGTCGTGACCTGGAGGGTTCCGCTCGAGGAGTTATCGCCCCTGGCGGTAATCGTCGCGTCGCGCGCGTGCCTTGGTCGCCAATATGGCGGCCTGTGTTCGGCTGGTCGTTTCGAGCTTCGCCAACACGTGAGACACGTAGTTCTTCACGGTTTTCTCCGCGAGATTCAACCTGGCCGCGATCTGACGGTTGGTCAGGCCCTCCCCGATACCCTGCAGCACCTCCTGTTCCTGCGGGGTGAGCTCCGAGAGACGGTCCTTCTGCGTGTGGTCGCGTCGGATGCGCTCCAACAGGGCGGTGGTCGTTTTGGCATCCAACAGGGATTGGCCTGCCGCGACGGTACGTATCGCCGACAACAGGTCGGACCCGAGGACCTGTTTGAGAACGAAGCCCGACGCTCCGGCCATGATCGCGTCGAATAGAGCTTCGTCGTCGGTGAACGAGGTCAACATGAGGCAGTTCAGATGCGGCATACGCGCCTTGAGCTCACGACACAACTCGACGCCGTTGCCGTCGGGCAGTCGCACGTCAAGAACCACCACGTCGACCGTGACCGCCGGTATCCGAGCCAACGCCTCGTCGACTCCGGCCGCCTCCCCGACGACCTCGAGGTCGGGGGCCGATCCGATCACGTCGGCGATGCCTCGCCGCACGATCTCGTGGTCGTCGACGAGGAACACCCGAGCGGTCATTGATCTGCCCTTCCATGGTTGCCACGACGATATCCAAGGCACCGTCATGTCGCCACGGGCACCATGCGGTCACGGGGAGTCGGGGGCGGTTCCACCGTGGTGTCCGGGTGGCCTACACGCAGGATCAACTGTGGGTGCCCACCCCCGGGCAACAGTTGGTACAGGCCCAAACGCGTCACCGCCATCTCCACCACCGAACTCAACGGCATGACCGACAGCCCTTCGATGTTCGCGGTGACCCACGCGGCGACCATGGCCTCGCCGGCACGGAGCCAAGCGAGGTGGTCGTCGGTGTCGGTGAACAGAAGCAGGTACGCCGCCGCTACGTCGGAGCCGGCGCCGGTGGTCAATGATCCGGACGTGAAACGAGGCCGGACCCGGTACTTCCCGCCGGCGGCCGGGATGGTTGCCGCAGGGACCCCCGGTGCGTCGTCGCCGACCGCGACCCACTCGGCGAGTTCACGTTGACGGTCGACGTCGTCCGCCTCCAGGTGAAACGCGGTGTCGGCCATCGACGCCAACCGGCCGACCTGATCGGCTCGCAGGGGTTGCAGACGACATTCTTCGCCCTCGGCGGCGCGTTGTATCGCCTCCACCTGCTTGCGCGTCGGTGCCGGTGCGCGAAGTGGACGACGGTCGGTCCGGCGACGCATGACCGATGTGAACCAGTCGGCATGTTCTCGCGATACACCTACGGGGGCCCCGACCTCGACGGTCGCCAACATGTCGGAACCCTCGGTGTCGGGAAAGCGCGACACCACGGCTTCATACCCTTGAGCCGCGATCGCGGCCAGGGCGTACGCGAGGGAGGCCCCGCAACTGATCCTCAACATGCGCCCCGACGGATCGCTTGCGGCTAGCAGGCGCTGCGGGTTCGCCGACAAGGTGATCCGGGCGTCGGCCGTCTGCCACAGCCACGGCTGCGTGTTGTGAATCGACGGCGCGTACCGTGCCGCTCCCACGGCCGCGGCCAGGATCGCCTGTGCGGACTCGTCCGGCGAGGTTTCGTCTACCGGTGCCATACACCGATCATCTCCCCGAACGTGACCGCACGACAGTGAACAT
Source organism: Candidatus Stackebrandtia excrementipullorum (assembly GCA_019113825.1). Taxonomy (GTDB): domain Bacteria; phylum Actinomycetota; class Actinomycetes; order Mycobacteriales; family Micromonosporaceae; genus Stackebrandtia; species Stackebrandtia excrementipullorum. The sequence goes on from DXGR01000120.1 coordinate 23,914, forward strand.
CCGCTTGACCCGTTCGGGACCTTCGGCCCTGTCGTCACGGGGGCGACGGCCCCGGTCCCGGTGAGCCGTGTGGGCGCCCGAAAGAGCAACGGCCGGCACTGTACCGATGCCGCCGGTGCAAGGACCATGGAGGTAGACGAACGGTTTCGAGGTGATACCGATGAGGTACAGCGGAGTACTGACCGATGTGACGTTTTTCAACGGGTTCGACGACGAGGAACTGGCGATGGTGGGAGCCACCGCGCGATGTGTAACCCATCCTGCAGGCTCTCGCTTGTTTCAGCAGGGCGACCCGGCGTCGGGTTGCTGGTTCATTGAGCGCGGGCACGTGGAGATCGACGAAATCGGCGATCCACACCCGGTGGAAACGCTTGGCCCCGGAGACATGGTGGGGTGGTCTTGGCTGTTTCCGCCGTATCGTCGGCACTTCGGTGCGGTGACGATTACGGCGGTGTCGGCCGTGTGGCTGGACACCGACCGACTGTTGAGGTTCATGGACAATGAACCACAACTGGGATACCGGTTCACGTGGCGGATGTGCGAGGTCGTTTTGCACCGTTGGAAGGCGGAGCGACAGCATTTGATCGGTTGGCGGGTTTCCAGCGCGATGGGGCGCTGAGGAAGTCGTTCGCTGTTCCGTTACACGGTGGTGGGGTGGTGTCGGGCCGCGCTACATGCGATACCGGTGCAGTCAGGACGTGTCCGCCGTGTGGTCCATCCACCCGAATATCCGGTTGCAACGAAGGGAGTCGGGGCGGTTCCTTAGTCGACCTCGGAGAGCCATCCGTCGAGCAGGCGGTAGAAGTCCGCCGGTTTTTCCAGCGGCGGAAGATGTGCGACATCGGGCCATTCGACCAGCCGAGCGTTGCGGACCCGTGAAGCGACCTCCTTACCGCTCGAGATTATGGCGTCCATGTCCAACGCGCCCAACAGAACGAGAGTGGGGGCTTCAATGTCGCCGAGTCGCGCCCAGGCCGGCGGGTCGAGTTCGTCTTCGTCCACCTCGTTCCAGTCGGACGTGAGCTCGAAAGCACGACGTTGCATGCGTTCGACAGCCGACCGGATTTCGGGTGCGGTCGAGCCGGCTTCCCGATGAGGTCCGTCGACCCACCACGCCAGGTTTACCTCGACGGCGGCATCGATGTCGTCGGCCTCCAACGCGGCCGTCTCTGCGTTGTCGAAGGTCTCCAGCTGAGCGGTTTCGTGGGTGATCAACGATCCGCCCGGTGCGACCAAAAACAGTGAGGCGACCGTTTCCGGGTGCGACAGTGCCACCTCGACGGCGACACCGGCACCGAAGGAGACACCGACGAGGTGGCACCGTTCGATCCCGGTCGCCGCCAGGACGTCGAGGACGTCCTCGACGGGTGACAGCAGGCCCGCGGGGCGGTCTACCGAATCACCGTGGCCACGAAGGTCGAGCCGTACGACGTCGCGAGTCGTCAGGTCCGGCCACAAATTGTTCCACATGCGACGGTCTGTGACGCCCGCGTGGAGGAGCACGATCGGTGTGGCACCGATCGGTCCGGCCCTGTCGAACGCGATGCCCGTACGAGAGAAATTCACCTGACTCGCCTTTCCACGTTGGGGCCACAGTGAAACAGGACGGACCTTCCGGACACAACCGGTTTTTTTTAAGACGGCCTGTCGGAGGTTGTCGTTACCGTCGCGGCATGTCGATTCACAAGCTCAGCCGCCGCGGTGCCAGGCGTCTCGCGATTCAGGCTCAACTTCTGGACGCCACGCCCCCGGGTGATCTCGTCAACGTTGTGACCGCTTTGACGTTCCTCCAACTTGATCCGACGTCGGCGATCGCGCCCAGCGCAGACCTTGTGGCGTGGAGCCGGTTGAAGGGGGATTATCACCGGCAGGATCTGCGCAACGCGTTGGAAAAGGACCGGTCGATGTTCGAATATCGGGCGATGGTGCGGCCGATGGCCGACCTGGTGAACCTACGCCCACTGATGGACGAGTGGCCGCGGGAGGACAGGCCCCGACGATGGTTGGAGGACAACGCGGCCTTTCGCGGAGACGTCCTGGAACGGTTGCGGCACGCCGGACCGCTGCTGTCACGCGAGATCGAGGACACCAGCCGAGTGCCCTGGCCGTCGACGGGGTGGACGAACAACCGCAATGTGACACAGATGCTTGAATTTCTGGCCGCCCGGGGCGAGGTGGCGGTGTCGGCTCGTCAAGGGCGTCAACGTGTGTGGGATCTTGCAGAGCGGGTGTACCCGGAAACGCCGAGAATCGACGAGGACGAGGCGTTGCGCCGTCGCAATGCACGGCGGCTCGCCTCGCTGGGCATAGCGCGGGAGCGCGTGGTCGGTGATGCGGGCGAGGCGGCCGAAATCGAGGGCGTCGCAGGTCGGTGGCGGGTTGATCCGTCGATGTTGGATCGGCCGTTCGAAGGTCGAACCGCTTTGCTGTCGCCGTTTGATCGTCTGATCCATGATCGACGGCGAGCGCTGGATCTGTTCGACTTCGAGTACAAGCTGGAGATGTACTCTCCGAAGGAGAAACGCCGTTGGGGGTATTTTGCGTTGCCGATTCTTCACCGAGACCGGCTCATCGGCAAACTGGACGCCACCGTGGTTCGTCGGGAGAAGGTGTTGAGGGTCAACATGGTTCACCGCGACGCCGGCTACAACGGCGAAGTCGACGCCGCGGTGAACGAGGAACTGCGTGATCTGGCCTCCTGGTTGGAGGTCGACCTGGAGAGGCGTCAGCCGTTAGCCGGCCCTGCGCAACCGTCCCAGCATTCCGTTGAGGTCCTGGACGAACAGGTCACGACGGAAGAAGTGCGTGCCCGGTACCTCGTGGGACTCGAACGGGATGCCCGCGTGGTGGAGTGCAGCACCGAATTCACGGTGGCCTTCCCGGACCTGCCATTCGGTGATGGTGCCGGTCCAGTCGATCCAGTCCGTGGAGCTGCCGACAGCCATGAACACACGCTTGCCCCGGTAGCTTTCGATGCGCTCCATGGGGTTGTCGGCGCTGACCCGCGCCTCGTTCCATGGGACACCGTAGACGGTGCCGCCGGCCAGTTCCACTACACCGGAGGTCGCGTTCGCCCAGTGGACGACCGCGCCGAAGTCGCGACGCAGGCTGGTCGGACCCGAGTGCGAGCTCACGGAGCAGAAGTGACCGTAGTACTTCGCGGTGTACTTCATGGCGCCGAATCCACCCATGGAGAAGCCGGCCGTGGCGCGACCGTTGAACTCGGGGAAGGTGCGGAAGTTGGCGTCGATCCAGGGCAGCAACTGGCTCATGTGGAACGTTTCCCAGTTGCGTGGGCCGTTGTTGTTGGTCACCGGGTTGCAGTGCCAACCGGTGGCCCCGTCGGGCATGACGACGATGATGTCGCGACCGGCCGTGAGGCCGACGATGTCGTGGTGCAGGTGGAAGTCGCGGAAATCGCCGGCGCCACCGTGGAACAGGTACAGAACCGGGTAGCGCTTTCCGCTGGTGTGGTAGCCGTCGGGCAGGAGGACGTTGACGCCCGGGTCCCAGCCGATCTCGTTGGTGGCGAACCGGTAGTACTGAAGCCGACCGCCGTTCTCGTTACGGTCCACAATGCGCAAACCATGCCCGTCGCCGGCGGCGTGGGCAGCACCGGGGATGGCCACTCCACCGGCTGCGACACCGAGCGCGGCCATTGCCGTGGCTCCGGTGAGCAGACGCCGCCGGTTGAACCGGGGGTTTTTCTCCATGTGAGATCTCCTATGGTGAGACGTCACGCCGCCCGGATCGGGGCATGGGCGGCGCGGTTGACCACCGCAGGCTATCGAAAATCTTCTTGGTATACCAACAGCGTGAAATCGATTTCATGGACGTTTTATGGGTCGGATGAATAGGAAAATTGTGGACTTTTCCTCATCCATCCGACCCATGTCCGTATAGGAGATTCGCCCCTAAAGCAGTTGGGGCGTAAAGGTTATCGGCTCCTGTGGTACTTGATGAGCCGCTCCGCGCCCTCTTTGACGGTGGCTTCGTCCTTGCAAAAAGCCAACCTGATCAAATGACGTCCGGTGTCCACATGGTCGTAGAAGGCAACACTCGGAACCGCCACGACTCCGGCCTTGTGCGCGATGTCGAGACAAAACGCCATGCCGTCCTCTTCGCCGAACGAACGGGCGTCGGTTTGGAGGAAGTAGCTGCCCGACGTCGGGTACACGTTGATCCCGGCGTCGCGAAGCGCCCGCGTCAAGACGTCCCGTCGGCTCTGAAGAGATATCCGGAGCGACTCCACCCAGTTGAGGCAGTCTCGGAGAGCCGTGGTGGCACCGATTTGGAACGGCGTGTTGACCGTGAAGCTGAGAAACTGCTTCACACTGGCAATCTTTGCGACGATCGGTTCGGGAGCACAGGCCCAACCCACTCGCCACCCGGTCGCCGAGAACGTCTTCCCGATGCCCGAGACCGAGACCGTGCGTTCGGGCGCCAACGTCGCCATCGGTACGTGACGTGCATCGTCGTACGTCAGGTACTCGTACACCTCGTCACTGATGATGATCACGTCACGTTCGGCGCAGAGCCGAGCGATCTCACGCATCTCGTCGACGGTGAACACTTTGCCCGTCGGGTTGTGAGGAGAGTTGAAAATCAACACGCGGGTGCGGTCGTTCAACGCGTCGGCGAACACGGTCGGGTCGAACTCGAACCCGGCCGGTGTGGCCGTCAACGGAATGGCCCGACGTGTCGCCTGCGCCATCTTGGTGGCCGCCGCATAACTGTCGAAGTAGGGCTCGAACATGGCGACCTCGTCGCCGGGCTCGCAGAGCGCCATGACCGCAGCCGTGATGGCCTCGGTCGCGCCGGCGGTCACCACGATTTCGGTGTCGGGGTTGTACCGGGTCCCGTACCTGTCGGCGCGTTGGGCCGCGATCTGTTCCCTCAGCGGCTTCAAACCGATCGAGGGAGCGTATTGATTCAGCCCGGCGTCGACGGCTTCGTTCGCGGCGGCCAACATGGCCGAGGGGCCTGCGCCGTCGGGGAAGCCCTGCCCCAGGTTGACGGCGCCGGTCGTGGTGGCCAACGCCGCCATTTGCGAGAAGATCGACTCACCCAGTTCATCCGGAATCGGTGCGAGATTAACCATGGACACCCCTTGCCTAAACGGTCGATGACTTCGACCTTCTCATATCGGCTTGCGAACCTGCCGGTTCCAAGGCCGCCCGTGCCGCTCGGGCGGTATCGCCGGGCCCGCGATATCAGGATCGTCGACGACGCGGTGCGGTGCTCCGAAGGCGCCCACGACCATGGGCGTTGTCACAGCTGGAGGGGTTTCACACGTGACGAGACGACCATCCGACATCGGCAGACGGGGCGCTGTGAGGCGTGATGGAGTTCATGCGTAATCGCTCGACGTGTGCACTGTTGACGGCTGGCCTGCCGAACGTCGATGTGTCGAAATGGCGGGGCTGTCGCGCCGGGCCGATCAGGGGGTTTTGACGATCGGTCGGTGGGGGAAGTGTCGAATAGAAACTCGATACCCGTGGTAATAGACGTTGAGCGGGGACGGGCGGCGACCGTAAAGTTACCGCCCGTCCCATCGGGTCAGCAGCAGCCGACGTATTCCATGCAGCAGGTCGAGCAGTCCCACATGATGTAACGGCGGTACTTGGCGTGGCCGCCGGGGCAGATCGCCGGGTTGGGGGAGCAGTAGGTCTCCCAGTACGGGTTGCAGGCGGCCCTGGCGGTCGACTGGCCAACCAATTTGGATAGTGCCTTGTCGGCGGTGTTGTTAAGGCGGGCGATCAGGTTCATGCGATGCTCCTGTGGGGTCGAGGCGCCGTGTTGCGCCAGAGGGCATCATATCGATATATCCGAGAGTGGCGATGCCTTGATGCCTTGGTGTCACATGGTTTCAGCGTATCGAGTGATCGGTTCTTCCTGGCGGCGACGGGGTCGTATTCCACGAGCGAGCCACGCCGGCGACGAGTAGCCACGGCTCGGAAGCGAAAGGTCCCCGTTCAAGCGGCCGGTGGGCAAACCCGTTGCGGTGAGCATGAACCGCCGAAGGCTCCCGGTGGTGCGATCGTCCCATGGTGATGTCCGGGCTGAGGCGAGTTCGTCGCTCTGCGGCCGTTTCGGGACGTTATTGCTGTTGGGAGCCCCGTCTTTTCCGGCGCTCTTAGCTTGTGCCGCACCCACTATCCGCCTCCGGCGAGACGGGGATCGCATGCCCGAGAAATCTCCTCGGCCATGTCCTCGATGCCGTCGCCGTACGCGGCCCCGTTGATGCTGATGTGGTGTCCTCCCTGCGCACCCGGATGGAAGAACGACCCCGGGTAGACCACGATTCCCCGGGTGCTCAACCGAGTGCACACCGAATGTTCGTCGGGGACCGGAAGCCAAATCAGCGGCGGGTGTGCACCCTCGATGAGTTCGTGCCCGCGACGTCGCAACGCCTCCACGAACAGGCCGTGGCGGCGGTGTATCTCGTCGCTCCATGAGTCCAACATGGCCAGAATGCCGGGATCCGCCAAGAGGTATGCCTGCGCCAGCTGCATGATTCGTGAAACGTACCGAGAGGAGTACGACAGTCGGTTCCACAACACGTCGGTCAACCGGGCATTGCCCCCGACGACCGCCTGCCGCATGTCGGCGCCGAAGGCGTAGTTGAACGAACGAGTGTGAAGTACCTGTTCGGGAAGCTCGGTCCCGAGGGAGAGTGCGGGGGTTTTCAACGGCCAGGTTTGGTCCATCTCCAGGATCGGGGTGCTTCCTCGGAGGACCTCGGCGGCTGCCGTGACCCACGATGAGGTCACCGAGCGCCCGGTGGGCAATGCTCGGTTCGGTTGATAGACGAAAGCCGCCGGGCGGCTGATCATGGCCCGACGCAGGTCGTCGACGTCAGGTCCCTCGTCACCCCACGGAATCGGTATGGCCGTGGCGCCGAGGGATTCGAGAATGTCGAAGACGCGTGCGATGGCGGGAACGGCGACGGCGATGCGGTCCCCGGGCTGGGCCAAGGCGGCCAGCGACATCTCCAGTGAATCTATCGAACCGTGGACTGTGAGGAAGGATTCGGTGTGAAACGGCCAACTTTTCGAGACCTCCTTCCGCAGCTCGGGAGATATCTGTTCGGCGAACTGGTGTCCGATGTCGGGGTGTTCGACGGCGCGAGCGAACGCGGTGCTCATGTCGATTGTGGGCATATCCTGGGATCGGAGATTGCCCAGGTCGACCGGCATCGTGATGGACGCACGGATCATGGATTCGAAGCGTTTGGCATGGGGCGGTGTGGGTTGCGCGATGACGGTCGTCCCGCCACGGCGTTTACTTTCGACGAGGCCTTGCGCCTGTAGCTGGCTCCAGGCTTGGCCAACGGCTGATCGGCTCATGCCCAGCGATTCGGAGACGGCGCGGATCGTGGGGAGGCGTGCCTGCGCGGGTATTCCGCCGGCCCCGATCAGCTCCGCGACGGTGCGTGTGAGTGCGGCTACGGTTCGAAGGGGGACCGCTGCGCGGATGGTGGTTAGTATTTCACTTTCCGTCGTCATGACGTTCTCCGTCCGGCCTTCCTGTTGATATGTCCATGGACATAATGACTCTATGTCGGAGATAAGTCTAGCTATAGTCGCAACAATCAGGCGATGTGGCGTTGGGCCGCACCGACCTATTCACACCTTCCGGAGGAACCCATGACGAAAACTCGTCGTCTCTCCTTGGTCGCCGCGGCCGCGGCGTTGTTTATGACAGCAGCCTGTGCTTCGCAGGGACCGTCGAACGACGCCACGAACAATTCCGAGGTCCAGGAAGTAGGTCCCGGCGGCGAGATCACCATTGCCGCCACAAGCCCGATCACCGACTGGAACCCGATTTCCGCCAACGGTGACACCACCGGTCAACGTCAGCAGCAATGGCCGCTCTACCCCCACCCGTTCGTGACGATGCCGGACACCAGCGTGGTGGTCAACGAGGCCCTGCTGGAAAGCGCCGACGTCGTCGAGTCCGACCCCATGACCGTCGAATACGTCCTCCAGGACGGCGTGCAGTGGTCCGACGGCACCCCGATCGGTGTCGACGACTTCGTCTACACCCAGGCGGTGCAGGACCCGTCCAAATGCGCCGACTGCCTGGCCGCCTTCACCGAGGGCTACAGCGACATCGACTCGATCGAGGCCGACGACGATGGCAAGACGATCACCATGGTCTACGGTGAGCCGTTCGCCGAATGGCGCAGCCTCTTCAACTACATCCTCCCGGCGCACATCGCCGACGGCTACGGTGACCTGGCCACCAGCTTCAACGAAGGCTTCTCGACGAACGTCCCGGAATTCTCCGGCGGCCCGTACATCATCGAGGACTACACCGACGGCATTTCGATGACCATGGTGCCCAACCCGAACTGGTACGGCGAGGGACCCAACCTGGAAACCATCACGACCCGGTACATCACCGGCCAAGGTGAGCAGCTCACCGCCCTGCAAAGCGGCGAAGTGCAGTTGGTTTACGCCACTCCCACCGTCGACACGATGGAACAGGCGCAGCAGATGCCGAACATGACCATCCAGACCGGTTCCACGCTCACCTACTACCACTTGGGCATGAAGACCACCGGTGACGTCATGAGCGACGAGGCCCTGCGCTCCGCGATCGCGACCGCGCTCGACCTGGGTGACATGCGTGAACGCACCATCGGACAGTTCGCTCCCGACGTGCCGCAGATGCAGAGCTCCGTCTACGTCCCCGGTCAGCAGATCGGTGGCGAAGAGGCATACCAGGACAACATGACCGACCTGGGCATCGGTGCAGGTGACGTCGACGCCGCCGTCGCCATCCTCGAAGACGCCGGCTACTCGATCACCGACGATCAGCTCATCCAACCCGACGGCACCCCGCTGCGGGACCTGAGCTTCCTGACGCTCGGCACCGACGTCCTGCGGATGGAACTGGCGCAGATTGCTCAGCAACAACTGCTGGACATCGGTATCACCATCAATATCGACGCCGCCGACGGTGCCCGATACAGCCCCGCGCTTCGGGACGGTGACTTCGACATCATGGCCACCGGAACCGCGCTGGACCTGGGTCCCCTGTCCATCCAGCAGTGGTACGGGACCGACGCGCCCCGCTCGTTCGGGTACTCCAACGAGGAGGCGGACCGTTTGATGGAAGCCGCCGCTGCGGAACTGGACCCCGCGGCCCAGGTCGAGTTGATGAACGAGCTCGACCGGGTGCTCATGAGCGACGGCGTCGTGTTGCCGCTGTTCGGGACCCCGATGATGGCCGTTTACCCCAACACGCACGGGAACATTTTCATCAACCCGAGTAAGTACGGCGTGACGATGAACATCGAGGAATGGGGCCTGCTCGTCGAGCCCGCCACCTCCTGACGATCCCGGATACAAAGGACAAGGATTTCTCGTGACCGAAGAATTCATCGTCGTCACCCCGCACGACGCTCTCGAGTTCAACGACGTGTATCGCAACACCACCGGAAGTGCCGGCTACCTGGCCTGCAACAACATTTTCAACCGTGTGGTCCTGAACGAATGGAACGAGATCAACGCGTTCCCGGACCTGGCGACCCACTGGGAGTGCCTGGACGGTGGACGTCGGTGGCGGTTCCACCTGAACCAGGCTGCGCGTTGGCACGACGGAGTTCCCGTCACCGCGCATGACGTGGCGTACACCCACACCCACGCAAAGGAGAAGGGGTACACCGGCGGTCGTTTCATGCGTGACGTGGAGCAGATCGTCGAAGTGGGCAAGCACACGGTGGACTATCACCTGAGCAAACCCAACACCGGTTTCCTGGTGCTGCTGGGTAACTTCATCTTCACTCACATCCTTCCCGCGCACCTGTTCGAGGGAACGGACTGGGCGACGAACCCGCATAACCTGAATCCCGTGGGATCGGGCCCGTTCCGGTTCGCGGAATGGATCCCGGGTGACCGCATCGTCATGGAGGCGGTCAAGGATCACTGGGGACCGCAGCCGGAAATCGACCGGCTCATCCTCAAGATCGTGCCGGAGCGCGAAGAGTGCGTACGTATGGTCGCCCGAGGCGAAGCGCACTACTTCCCGCAGGACACGCTCACCAAGGACCGGTTGCACCTGCTGGAAGGCGCCACCGCCAACATCGAGGTGATGAAGGACCCGGGGCCGGGTATGGCTCTCCTGGACTTCAACCACCGCGACGGGCTGTGGAAGGACCAGCGGGTGAGGCAGGCGGTGGCGCACGCCGTCAACCGCGAGGAGATCGCGACCCTCGCCGACCCGGGAGTCTCCCAGGCGTGGCCGCACTATCTGCTGGGCTCCACGGAGTGGGCGTTCAACCCGGATGCGAAGGCACCGGACCACGACGTGGCGCGGGCCAAGGAACTCCTGGCGGAGGCGGGTGTCGCCGACGATCTCGCCGGCCGCACGTTGACCTTGTACTACATGGAGCTCTTCGACGGACACCGGCCGTTGGCGGCGATGATCGCCAAGCAGCTGGAAGCCGTCGGCATCAAGACCTCGGTGGAAGGCCTGTCATCTCCCGACTGGGCCGCCAAGGTCGGTAGGGAACACGCCTTCGACCTGGTCATCGTGGGTGGTGCGCTGACACCGGACCCCGAGATCACCTCACCGAAGTACTCCTCGGACGGGGACGGCAACTTCGCCGGCCACAACAACGCCGACGTCGACGCCGCCTACGAGGCCGCGCGCAGTGTCACCAGGCTCTCCGAGCGGGGTACGCACTACAAGCGGCTCCAGGAGGTCTGGGCTCGCGACACCGAATGGGTTCCGCTCCTGTGGTACGGCACCTACTTCGCCCGCAGCGCCGACTACTTCGGATGGTCGGACCAGGTGGCCTACTCGGTGCCGTGGTGGCACTGGGGCCGCATCCGCCGTGTCAACGCTGCGGCGGACTAACCGACCGCGTTTCCCCAACACCCTTACACCCATAGGAGGGCCTCGATGGCGGCGATGATCCTGCGCAGGCTGCTCAGCGCGCTGGGCGTGCTTCTGCTTGCCTCGATCGTCATCTTCGTGGTGATCGCCGTCTCCGGCGACCCTCTGGCCGAACTTCGGGACAGACAGCCTCCCGTGTCGGCCACGGTGATCCAGGCCGAGGAAGCACGCCTCGGCCTGGATCAACCACTGCATGAACGGTATTTCAACTGGATAGGCGGCCTGTTCCAGGGCGACCTGGGACCGTCCACCATCGCCACTCGCGACATCGGCGCCGAACTGGGCAGCCGCATCGGCGTGACCTTGCGGCTGGTCGTCGTCGCGGTGGTGATCGCACTGATACTCGCGCTCATCGCGGGGACGATCTCAGGCCTGCGGCAACGCCGGTTTCCCGACGTCGTGCTGACGCCGATGACCTTCATGATGTTGGCGTTGCCGTCCTTCTGGATGGCGGTGCTGCTGAAACAGTGGGGCATCTACGTCAACGATCAGGTCGGGCAGTCGGTGTTCGCCACCGTCGGCGCCAACTCGGTGCCTCCACCGCAAGGACTGGTGCCGTTCCTATTGGACTCGGCTGCACACCTGATCCTCCCCACACTGGTTCTCATCCTGGTGCACTTCGCCACCTGGAGCCGATATCAACGCACTGCGATCGTCGAATCGCTGGCCGGAGACCACGTACGGTTCGCCGTCCTGAAAGGGCTGTCACGCCGACGCGTCGTCCGCAGCTACGTGGTCCGTCCCGCACTCGTCCCGATCATCACCATCGTGGCCTTGGACCTTCCGGTCCTACTGTCGGGCGCGGTGATCACCGAGACGGTCTTCCAATGGCGCGGAATGGGCGGCTTCCTCCTGGAGTCGATCAACCTGCGCGACAGCAATGCGGTCCTGGCGTGGCTGCTCATCGCCGCGTTCGCCGTCGTCGTCTTCAACCTGATCGCGGACGTCCTGTACGCGGTCGTGGATCCGAGGGTGCGTTATGGCAACTGACACCACCTCCACCACCGAACCGAAAGCCGGCGGTAACGGCCGAGGTCGCGTCATCCTGCGTCGATTCCGTCGCCACAAGCTCGGCGTCACCGGTTTGGCGGTCCTCCTGCTGTTGGCGGTGATCTCGATCGTGGTGCCGATGATATGGCCGTACGGCCACGGCGAGATCACCCCCGACCTGTCGCAGGCTCCGTCGGCGGCCCACCCCATGGGCACCGACACGCTGGGACGCGACCTGTTCGCGCAAACATTGCGGGGCCTGCAACAGTCGCTGTTGATCGCCACGAGCGTGACCGTGGTGGCCTGTTTCATCGGGGTCACCCTGGGCGTCGTCGCCGGTTACTTCGGACGGTTCGTCGACGCCACGGTCATGCGGTTGGTCGACCTGACCTTGACGTTGCCCACGATCGCGATCGCGGCCTTCCTCGGTTCCGTCGTCCCCTCCGGAGGGGTCAACTGGATCGCCCTGTCCCTCGTCCTCGGTGTTCTGATGTGGACACCAGTGTCCCGGTTGGTGCGAGGTATCGTGCTCAGCCTGCGCAACCTGCCCTTCGTCGACGCCGCGCGCGTCATGGGGGCCGGAAACATGCAGGTCATGGCCCGACACCTCATACCCAACGTGGCCGACCACATCATCGTGGCAGCCACCCTCATGTTCGGCACGGCGATTCTCGCCGAATCCGGCCTGTCCTTCCTCGGTTTCGGTGTCCAGCCACCAGACACCTCACTGGGACTGTTGGTGTCCAACGCCCAGTCGGCGGTCCTCACACGACCATGGCTGTTCTACTTCCCGGGCCTGCTCATCGTCGTGATCGTGTTGGCGATGAACTATGCCGGAGAAGGGCTCCGTGACGCCGTCAACCCGAAGGCGTCCCTGGTGAACCCACTGCAGTCGGCCCGACGCCGCAACGACCGCGGGGAGCTTCCCACCGACATGCCGCGCGGACTGGTCGACGTGCGTGGCCTGACCGTGGACTTCGGGGACCAACGTGTTGTCAAAGGCATAGATCTGAGCATCGAGAAGGGTGAGGTTCTCGCCCTCGTCGGTGAATCGGGTTCCGGTAAGTCGGTCGCGGCGTTGTCGATCGTCGGGCTCCTGCCACCCACCGCCGTCGGTGGAGGTTCGGTGCGGTTCGACGGGCGGGAACTGACCGGCCTGAACTTCCAGGAGTGGCGTGCCTACCGCGGTCGTCGTATCGCCGTCGTCCTGCAAGACCCCTCCACCACGTTGAATCCGGTCTTGACCATTGCGGCACAGTTCAAGGATTCGATGCGTCTGGCCGGCCCGCTGGCGTCGGACTACCGCGATCGGATCGTCGATCTTCTCGCCGGTGTGGCCATCAAGGACCCCGCCCGGTTGCTCGACTCCTACCCGCACCAGCTGTCGGGAGGGATGCGGCAACGCATCGCGATCGCGCTGGCGATGGTGCACGACCCGGACCTGATCATCGCCGACGAACCGACCACGGCGCTGGACGTGACGGTTCAGGCACAGGTCATGTCGACGCTGGCTCTGGCGAGGAAACGCACCGGTGCGGCGATGCTGTTCATCACCCACGACCTGTCGTTGGTGGCGGGAATCGCCGACAAGGTCGCGGTGATGCGTGCCGGCGAGGTCGTTGAACGCGACGACGTTCTGACTATCTTCGACAACCCCGATCACGAGTACACCCGAAGCCTGCTGTCCCTGGCGCCCAGCCTCGCGCTGTCTCCGGCATCTCAGTCGGCGGCCGCCGATATCGAGGAGGATTCGTGACCGAACAACTCTTGCAAACCACCGATCTGGTCAAGCATTTCCGTCCGCCGCGCAGCGCACGGCGGCGCGGACAACAGGTCGTCCACGCGTTGTGCGGGGTGAGCATTCACGTTGAACAGGGACGCACGCTGGGCGTCGTCGGGGAGTCGGGCTCCGGCAAGACGACGTTGCTACGCACCCTGCTGGGGTTGGAAACGGCCACGGCCGGAACCGTCGAGTACGCCGGGGAGGACGTGACCGCCATGAGCGGCGCCCCCGCCCGGCGATTTCGCGCCGACGTCTCGGTGGTGTTCCAGGACCCGTACACGTCTCTGGACCCGCGGATGACCGTCTCGGACCTGTTGACTCAACCCGCCAAGATCCAGAAGCAGCCCTTTCCGACGTCCCGGATCTTCGATCTCCTGGACCAGGTGAAACTGCCTCGTGTCAGCGCGGGGAAGTTCCCGCACGAGTTTTCAGGCGGCCAGCGGCAACGCATCGCCATCGCGCGTGCGCTGGCACTGGAACCGAAACTGATCGTGTTGGACGAGCCGGTTTCGGCGTTGGACGTATCGGTTCAAGCCGAGATTGTGGCTTTGTTGCGCGAACTTCAGGAGCAGCGCGACGTGTCCTACCTGTTCGTGGCACACGACCTGGCCGTGGTGGCCGACCTGTCGCACGACGTGGGAGTCATGTACGGCGGCCAAATGGTCGAATACGGAGCGACTTCGCAGGTGCTGTACGAACCGTCTCACCCCTATACCAGGGCTCTCCTGGCCGCGGTGCCGGTGCCCGACCCTCGAATCGAACGGGCCAAGCCACCGTTCCTTCGCCCACTGTGGCCGACCGATGACGACCTCCCCAAACCCTGTCCGCACGGAAACCTGATCAAAAATCGGTGACACCGACCGGTGTCGGAAAGGTCTGCGATGACCGTCGACTTTGTGGTGGCCACGCCCCACGACGCTGTTGAATTCAACGACGTATACCGCAACACGACCGGTAGCGCCGGCTACCTGGCCTGCAACAACATTTACAACCGTGTCGTGCTGAACGAGTGGTACGACATCAACCCGCACGCCGATTTGGCGACGCACTGGGAGTGCCTCGACGGGGCGCGCCGATGGCGATTCCATCTGAACCAGGCGGCCCGCTGGCAGGACGGTGTGCCGTTGACAGCGCACGACGTCGCTTACACCCACAGCCACGCCAAGAAGATGGGCTACACCGGTGGAATGTTCCTCGGCGACGTCGAAAAAATAGTCGAAGTAGACAGGCACACTGTCGACTATCACCTGTCGACACCGAACTCCGGTTTCCTGCTCATGTTGGGCAACTTCATCTTCGCGCACATTCTTCCCGCTCACCTGTACGAGGGCACCGACTGGGCGACCAACCCTCACAACCTGAAGCCGGTCGGCTCGGGTCCGTTCCGGTTGGTCGACTGGATTCCGGGCGACAAGGTCGTCATGGAAGCCGTCAAGGACCACTGGGGACC
>DXGR01000121.1 GCA_019113825.1 Candidatus Stackebrandtia excrementipullorum
CGGCGCCGACGTCGGCGGCCTTGGTGAAGATTCCACCACCGACACGCATGAACATCGCGAGGATTGCGGCACCGAAGCCGAAGCCTTCGAGCACCGTGGCCGCGTCGGAGCCGTAGACCCAGACGACGATGGCGGCGCCCAACAGGCCCAACCCGACGGTGAGGAAGCCGACGACCCCACCGGTGCGGAACGCGATCTGCATCGCGCCGGGGCGGTCACCGTCGCGGGCGGCGGAGGCGACACGCAGGTTGGCGCGGGTGGCCAACGACATTCCGGCCCAGCCGATGAACGCGCTGAAGCCTGCACCGACGACAAAGAAGGCACTGCGGCCGATTTTGACGAAGGTTTCGTTATCGGTGGCGTGGACGGGCAAAAGCCACAAAACAACGACGGCGACCACGACAAAGATGCCAAGGGTGCGGAACTGGCGTTTCAGGTAGGCGGACGCGCCTTCCTGAACGGCTCCGGCGATTTCCTGCATCTTGGTGGTGCCCTTGCCGGTGCTCAGCACGGCCTTCACCAAGGCGGCGGCGAAGCCCAGTGCGATCAATGCCAGCACGATGGCCAAGACCACGTAGCTGATATTCACATTGACCGCGCTGCCGCCACCGTCGACGAGCAACGTTGTAGGCATTTATTCTCCTGGAGGTTTCTAATCCCCGCGTTGATCTGGGGAGACAACCTGCGGAGTGTAACGGCGGCCACCATGTGTGTTCCTGGCGGTGCGTTCACGCTCTCTGTGGCAACGGCCACGACATTCGGACGATGCTGCCGATGCCGTTTTCGGCCTGGATGACCTGTAGATCCGGGACAAGACCGGCTAGCAGAGCCAAAGCGACCTCTTCGGTGAGGGTGTCGTCGTCCGTGGTCTGAGTGGTGAGGTTGGAGGCGTCGGGAACCGGAGTGCGCAAGTGCGTGCTCGTAACCGGGGCGAAATCGGCAACTTCAGCCACGAAACGTGCACCAATAGTCAGATTCATGCGGACCAATGCCGACATGCCGAACCTTCGGTGCCGAACAACGGCCCGCGAACAGGCCTCTCCGGCCGCTTGCCGCACTTCCGACAGCAGCTCGTTCGACAACGACGCCTGCTGCGCGACCGACGCCGCGACAAGTCGCGCGGTACGGACATGGACGGGGGCGGGGGAGAACCCGAAGCGAACGGCCGGCATTGCCTCAGCCGTCCGAGGGGAGCCGAGGCTCGATGTCGAACACCTTATGCAAACCGGTCAACTGGAATATTTTCAACATCTGTTCGCGGGCGCAGACGATGACCAGGGAGCCGCCGGTCTCGCGCAGCCTACGCAAAGCCCCGATGAACACTCCCAAGCCGGTGGAGTCGCAGAAATCGACGCCGTTGACGTCGATGGCAAGATCGGCGACACCGTTACCGAGGAGGTCCGTCAGGTATTGGCGCAGCTGCGGGGCGGTGTACATGTCGATCTCACCGCTCACCGTCACCACCGTCCGGGCACCGGCAGTCGTGGTGCTCAGTTCAAGATCCATCGTCGCTCCCACTAAGACAGCCTCTCACCAACAGCTTAGAGACCTTACCGGGGGCGTGGCGGCGTTGGGGCCTACGCGAAGTACGTTACGGGGACAGAAGTATGTCACGGGGCCGACCGTGCGTAAGGCGTTGGACAGCCGGTTGCCCCGCAGCGTTACCACGGACAAGCCCCTTCTCGGCGGTTTCGAGCCGGCCGAAGCCTGAGCGTTGGAACACCGCCGCTTGCCGGGTGGTCAGCTCGTCATGGTGCGGTCGAACGGCGCGCGTCAAACCACAGGGCTGCGGGGACAACCACGTTGGAGCGTCGACAGCGAGCCGGGTTGCCGTCGCCGAACCAACCTGACGAGAAAGCCCGAAGGCCGTCTCGCCATAACCGTCGTGCCAACTGGTATTTCCGGTGTTAATCGCGACGATCCCCGGTCATTCTGTGGGCGGGCTTAGCTCAACCTGGGAACATCCTGATAATGGTGGTTCGGCATGAACACCGACCGTGACGTTCTATACGGTCGCCGCCGTCGCGGATCGAATCGCGTGCACAGCGATCGTGTGCAACATGTCGGTGCGTCGATCCTCCGCCCGTAGATAGCCGGCCCGCAGCGACACCGGTCGCAGCAACCGACGGATCACATCACCTCGGTTGTCGGTGTACTCGACCCACACGGGTTTCCTCGCGGGGATCGCCGCCTGCAACAGCCGATGGATCTCGTCGGCCGACTCGTCGTCGTCTCGCGGTGCCTCGGCGTCGGCAAGGCGCAGGTCCTCCACCAACGCGAAAAAGGGAGCCTCGTCGACCGAGGCAGCCGCCTCGGTGTCCTCGGGGCGGTCCGTGCGCGGGGCTCGCGGATTCACCGAACGTTCAATGACGATGCCGCCGTTGTCGTCCTCGGTGACCGGCGCGTACCCGGTTCGCCGAAGCACGTCCAGCAGGTCCTCGACCGCGTACGAACTGCACAACACCGTCGGCGCGAGCCGCCGCAACCGCAGGTGCTCCAGGCGACGGTCCGCCAGCACCTGCGCGACCATCGCGGTGTCCTCGCTGCGTAGGTAACCGCCCGCGGCCCCCACCCGCAGTCCGCCGTACCGTCGGGCGACGTCGTCGATCAGGTACTTCAGTGTCTGAGGCAACTCGCTGCGAGATCGCCTCGAAAACAACGCGTGCACGTCTTCGGCGGCGTAACCGGCGTCCATCGCCCTGCGCAGGCTCGACTCCGTCACGCGATACACCGCTTGAGACTCGGGCTCGGTTACCAGCGACAACTCGGCGGCCAGCAAAACCGACGCCGGCCCCGGAACGATCACGGTCAGGTCGCTTTGAACGACGATGTCGTCGACCGGCTCGGGGAGAATCTTTCGCAGCGCCTCCACGACCGGTTCGGTGTCGGACCGGTGGACGCCCAGGGGATCGCCGGCGTCCGGCTCGGTGATCAACGCCCGCCCCGGGCCGGTCACCGCGTCGGCCACCGTTACGCCTAGAAACGCCGCCTGTTCCACCACCGCGCGCACAAGCTCGTCGTTCTGACGGCGAGGATGCCGCCACGCCAAGATCTCCACGAGAAGGTCCGGCTCGACCGCCACACCCGTCGGCTGTTCGGCCAGGACACCCAACACTTCGCGTCGCCACGCGGGTGCCAGCCGCGAAGTCATGGCATTCGACAGCACGGTGCTCGGACGGTTTTGACCCGGCCGGGTCCCCAATAGCCTCACATCGCGCGGTGACCGCATCCAAGCCTTGACGAGCGTCGCCCAACGCGCGGCCGAATCCCCGGCAAGCCACGCGTCGAAACCGCTCGACGGCATCCAACCCTGCCCACGGCCCAGTAGACCCGCGGCGAACGCCGCCTCCAGAATCAACGCGGCGTGAGTGTCGGGCAGGCCCACGTCTCGCGCGATGCGGTGCAACCGTTGCATGCCGATACCACCCGACCTGACCTCCGTGGCGGGTTCCTCCGCCAACGCGGACAGGATCGACTCGGTGTGACCGACGACGTCCAGAACCGTTGCCGCCGCCGACGAATCGACGACTCGTTCACCCGGGCCGGTGGGCTCGGGAGTGGGGCACGGTTGCAACCGGCCCAGAAGGCCCGTGTCACGGCGCAACAGCAACGCCACCTCGCGCGGCAGCTCCACCGTGTCGTCGGCGACCGGCACCAACAGACGGTGTGCGATCAGCCATCCCACCGGAGTCGTCTCCGCGCGTGTGTATGCGTCCGTCACCGTCCCGATAGGAGGGCCCGCCGCCAAGCGTTCCAATACCGCGCGCGCCTGCGGTGACGCCGCCAACAACGCCCGCCGCAGCGCTGCAGCGTCCGCCGCCAACTCACCGGCGTCGTCGTCGAGGATCGCCGCAGGACGTCCCAGACCCGCCGGGTAGGGGCCGGCGACCTCTTCCAACGTCGACGGGAAACGCACGCCGTCGTCGGGGCCCCACACCAAGGCCAACCGCCGCAACCGATCCAACGCCGGAAAGATCTCCTCCGGCTGTTTCGTCAGGCCTCGTACCGCGTCGATCGACACCGTGTCCGACTCGTCTGCGACCAGCCGCACACCGTCCAGCACCCGTAGCGTCGGTTCGTCCAACAGCTCCAGCGCTCGTGACACCGACGTGGCGGTGCGAGCCCGCTGTGCCACGGCGGCCAGATCGGTCGGCCGGGGAACGGCGAGATCGAATCGACGGCGCAACAGGTCGGCCAATGCCTCATCCGACATCAACCGCAAAGTTTGTAGCAACGAAGCATCCATCGGCGCGACACCAACCATCCGATCAACATTACTTGTCGTGCCGGACAACCGCGCCCGGCAACGTTGTGGGGTGGCACGCTCGTGTCCGACTTCAAGAGGGGTCGGCGCGGGAGGCGGATTTTTTGCGAACATGAGACACTGTCGCCATGAGTCAGAAGCGCAGCCGCATCAAGCCGGTGAAGGAAGGGCATTTGCCCATTACCGAGTTGACGTCTCCTCACGCGGCGGCCAGCTCACCGTTCGGCGACGACGTGGTGATCCCGATGCCCGTCAAGGACGTGCAGTGGGAGCACTCGGAGCCGGTTCCCCCGCGTCTGCCTCGGGACTGACACCGTCCCGCCGGTGCCCCTCGACCGTGCGGCACAGTCGGATCGACATGTCTTCTCCGCCACGTCGGCGGTTGTGAACCGCTCCATGGACGAGTGAGCGGCCCAAGCCCGCCTGGGTAGCCTGGTGGGGACATGACACATCTGCTGGGCGGCGAAGCGCTGCATCTTGAATATCCGACCAAAGTGGTCTTCGATTCGGTCTCACTCGGTGTTAACGAGGGCGATCGCATCGGCATCGTCGGCCGAAACGGCGACGGCAAGTCCAGTCTGCTGGCATTGCTGGCGGGCCTGCGGGAACCCGATTCCGGGCGCGTCACCGTGCGTAACGGCGTCCGCATCGGCGTCCTCGACCAGGCCGACACCCTCGACGACTCCCACACGGTCGCCTACGCCGTGGTCGGTGACGCCCCCGAGCACGAGTGGGCCGGCGACCCGAAGGTCCGCGACGTCATCGGCGGCCTGTTGGCCGACCTTCCGTGGGAGGCACCGTTGACGAGCCTGTCCGGTGGACAGCGTCGTCGGGTGGCGCTGGCGAAACTGTTGAGCGGGGACTTCGACGTCCTGGCCCTCGACGAACCCACCAACCATCTTGACGTCGAGGCGATCACGTGGTTGGCGGCCCACCTGAAGCGGCGATGGTCGGCCGGCACCGGTGGCCTGCTCGTGGTGACACACGACCGGTGGTTCCTCGACGAGGTGTGCACCGCGACGTGGGAGGTGCACGACCGCATCGTCGAACCGTTCGAAGGTGGTTACGCGGCCTACATTTTGCAGCGCGTGGAACGGGACCGGCAGGCCGCCGCGACAGAGGCGCGTCGGAAAAACCTCGCCCGTAAGGAGTTGGCGTGGCTGCGGCGCGGTGCGCCTGCGCGCACGAGCAAGCCGAAGTTCCGGGTGGAGGCGGCAAACACTCTCATCGCGGACGTCCCCGAGATCCGCGACAAGGTGTCGCTGCAGTCGGTGGCGGTGTCACGGCTGGGCAAAGACGTCGTTGACCTGTTGGACGCGGGCGTCTCCTACGGAGACCACGAGGTGCTGCGTGACGTCGAATGGCGGATCGCACCCGGTGAACGCACCGGCATCCTCGGTGTCAACGGTGCGGGCAAATCGACGTTGCTGGGGCTCATCACCGGTGCCGTCGAACCGTCCGCCGGGCGGGTGAAACGCGGCAAGACGGTCAAGATCGCCGCGTTGACGCAGCGTCTCGACGCTTTGCATCCGCACTGGAACGAACCGGTGCGGATCGTCCTGGAAGGCCTGCGCACGACCTACACCATGGGGACCGGTTCGAAGGCCCAGGAACTGTCGCCCGGCCAGTTGCTGGAACGGCTCGGATTCTCGTCGACGCAACTGTCGACACCGGTGAAGGACCTCTCGGGGGGACAGCAGCGCAGACTCCAACTCCTGTTGGTCTTGCTCGACCAGCCCAATGTCCTCATCCTCGACGAGCCCACCAACGACATGGACACCGACATGCTCGCGGCCATCGAGGACCTTCTCGACACGTGGCCGGGAACCCTGATCGTCGTGTCCCACGACCGTTACTTCATGGAGCGGGTGACCGACGAACAGTACGCGATCCTGGACGGCGGTCTGCGTCATCTGCCCGGCGGCATCGACGAGTATCTGCAGCTGCGGCAAAAGACGGGGCCGAAACAGGCGGTCGGTACCGCGTCGACCCGGACCGCCGCCTCGTCGGCCGCCGAACAGCGGGCCGCCCGTAAGGAGCTCGCGGCCACCGAGCGCAGACTCGACCGCGTGACCAAACAGATCGCCGGGTTGCACGACAAGATCGCCGCTCACGACCAGGGCGACTATCTCGGGTTGGGCAAGCTCACCGACGAGTTGAAAGCCCTCGAGGGTCAGGTGACGGAGTTGGAGGATCGTTGGCTGGAGTTGTCGGATCAGGCCGACTAGCGCCGGGCCCCGCGTGCCCGACACCGGTGACGTGAGTCGCGGAGGCTGTCACACAGTCGATGCCGACCTCGACAACGTGGGTGGAGGAGTCGACCGGCTCCTCCACCCACAATTGGAGGACGTATGTCACGACTCGTCGTCAAACAGCACTCACCCGACGGATACCGGGCGGCAGCCGCCTTGGACGCGTATCTGCAGGAAAACATCGACCATGAGGTTCTCGACCTCGTTCGGCTTCGCGCCTCACAACTCAACGGGTGTGCGTTCTGCGTCGACATGCACTCCCTCTCGCTGGAGAGGGCAGGAGTGCCGACGCGAAAGATCTATGCGGTCGGTGCATGGCGGGAGGCCTCCGCCTTCACCGAGCGGGAGCGGGCGGCGCTCGCACTGACCGAACAGGTCACGTTCATTGCGTCCGGCGTCGACGACGACACCTGGAGGAGCGCCGCACACGTGTTCTCGAAGCGTGAACTGTCGGATCTCATATTGGCTATCGGAACGATCAACCTGTGGAACCGCATCGGAGTGTCCACCCACATGAGTCCACCGTCGGTGTAGAAGGCCCGTCGGGTCTGGGCAACCGTCCGGTTCCGGGACGCAGAAGCTCCTGAAACGGCTTCATCGAGTGCCGACCGTTTCCCGACGTCGACCGCTCGTGCACATATGGGCGGTCGGCGTCGTCTGCTTGTCGGGGTTGCACATGTCGAACAGGCGACGGATGCGACCGTCACGCACCTCAAGAGAGATCACGTGTTCGACACCGGACAGTGTGACGACGGCGCCCGGGCTCGTGTTAACGCGTGTGAACACGACGGCGCGGTCCTCGTGACGAGAAGCGACACCGACGACGAATCGGGCGACGTTCACGGCACCGACGATCACACGAAGAGCGGCACGGGTCCTGCCGCCACCGTCCTGGTACACCTTCACCTCGTCGTGCAGCAAGGTTACGAGAGCGGTGACGTCGCCGCGTTCGGCCGCCGCGAGGAAGGCGGCCAACAGTCTTGCCGTCTCACCGTCCGGCCGGGCGTTGGTGAAGGTTCCGGAATCGGATGCGGTGACACCGTCGTCCGCTCGGTTCAGGCGACGCAGTCCTCGAGCGTGGTGCTGCCGACTCGCGGCGGGCGTGATGTCGAGAATCTCGGCTATGTCGATGTGCTCGTAGGCGAGCGCCCGAAGCACGATCACGGCGCGTTGTGGCGGCGTCAGCGATTCCGCCAGCATGAGGAACGCCGTAGACACCGCCTCCGAACGTTCCAGTTCCGCGTGAGGATCGGTGCGGGGGTCGGCCAACAACGGTTCCGGGAGCCACGGACCGACGTAGACGGCTTCCCGTTTCCTGGCCCGGAGCGCGTCGATGCTTCGTCGCACCGTCGCCCGTGTCAGCCAGCCGGCCGGGTTGAGGACATCGGCGTCGGTGCGTAGCCATTCGATCGCGACGTTCTGCACCACGTCTTCGGCGTCTGTCCACCGTCCGCACATGCGATAGGCCAGCAACGTCAACCGGCGACGCTGTTTCTCGAACTCCACGGTTCCCGCCATGGGCGCCCTTTCGGTGGATCGCTCCGCACGATACCGGCGATGCGAACCGGGTGCGGTGCGGTTCAGGTGCCGACGTTGGAGGATCGCCGGTCGGTGTCGTTGGTTTCGGCCGACTGATCGTCGGCGTCGTCGGAGGCCCATGCTCGTCGCCGCCACACCCATACGGCGATCACGATCACGGCAATGCTCAGGATGACGATCACGTCGACGACGGGGTCGGCCAGCGCCGCTGCGGCCTCTTGCAATTGGGCCTGCATAGCGACGGGTACGAGCTCGGGCGCTCCGACCAGGCCGTTCGTCGTCCAGAACACGACACCGACGAGGATGATGAGCGTGCCGGTGGTGACCGAGGTCGTGTGGAATCGTCTCCCGAACACGGTGAAGGCGCGGCCGCGCAGCAGCCGCCGACCGCGGTCGCCGAGACGCTGCCAGGCGGCGGCGATGAGTAGCAGCGGGGCCACCATGCCCGCGCCGTAAACGGCCAGGAGTAGGCCTGCCGAGACCACGTCGCCTCGGGCGGCGGCCAAGGTCAGTACGGCGCCGAGAACCGGCCCGGTACAGAACCCTGCGATTCCACCGGCGGCCCCCAGAAGCAGGGTTTTCGCCAGGCCGGTCGTGGTCGCAGCCCGGTTGTGCAGGGTGTTTCCGCCGGGCAGAATCCGCGCCGGGTCGAACCCGAGACCAAGCACCTGGGCGACGCCGAGGCCGATAAGGATCAGGGAGGCCAGCAGAACGATGGTGGCGCGATGGGTGACGAACAGCGCTCCGAGCGCTCCGACACCGACTCCCAGCGGAACGAGCACGAGAAGTAGGCCCGTGTAGAAGACCGCCCCGTGTAGCAGCAGCCGTGGCCCGGCTCCGAGAGTGGAGGCGAAGAACGCGGGCAGCAACAGGGCGGCGCAGGGACTCAACAATGCGAGCGCCCCGCCGATGAACGCGGTGATCAGACCGATGTCCACGGCTATTTCCGGGAGGCGAGGGCGGTGTCGAGTGCGTCGGTGAACACGTTCGACGGTTGCGCGCCCATGATGGGTTTACCGTCGAGGATGAAGGCGGGAGTGGAGTTGACACCCAGTTCGAGGCCGATCCGAGCGTTGCGGTCGACCTCACGGATGGTGGTGTCGGAGGCGAAGTCGGTGGCGAATCGGTCGACGTCGAGACCGAGGTCGGCGGCGAGGTCGATGAGCGCCTGCTCCTCGAGTCCGGCTTCGCTGCGGGTATCGCCGTCGGTGAAGAGCTGTTCGTGGTAGGCCCAGAAGGCGCCTTGAAGGGCTGCGGCGTAGACGGCGCGTGCGGCGCGTGTGGAGGGTTCCCCGAACACGTTGATGTCACGCCATTCGATGCGCAGGTCACCGGTGGTGACGTGTTCCTTCATCAGGGGCAGAGTCTCATTGCTCCATTGTGCGCAATATGGGCACTGGTAGTCGGAGAACACGATGAGTGCGACCGGTGCGTCGACCGGGCCGTCGGCCAGCGGGTCGGCGTCGTCGCGCCGTTCCACGGCACGCAGTCCGGACCGCTCCGATGACGAATCCTGACCGGACGCCTGCGGCGACTCGGACGACGAGGCGTCGGTTTCGCCTTGGGACAGCGTGATGACAAGAGTGACGAGGACGACCGCGACGGCGGCCACCGACAGGGGCACGAGCCACGACGGTTGGTTTTTCCGGCGACGTTTGGGTGGCATCGGGGCTCCTCGAGGCGTGTCTACTATCCGACCTAGTCGACTATGCAAGATAGTAGACGGGCTGGCATAGTGGTGAACATGGCCCCTTCGACTCGTCGCACACGTCAAACCGGTGTGTCCACCGTCACCGCGGCAGTTCGCGCCCTTCGTGCGTGGACACCCCGCCAGGTGATCGTCGCGGTGGTCGCGGGCACGACCGTCGCGGCCGTCATCGGTGTGGCGACCGTCCTCATTCCCAACCCCTTCTTCGCTCGCGACATCGCCCCGGTGTGGTGGAACCACCCGGTGTGGTTGCTCACCTCGGCACTGTCGGGGATCCTGCTGGCCACCTACGTGCGTCCCTCCGGTGACGAAGGGCCGGATGAGGAACGACGGTCGGGCCGCATGGGCATGGCGGGCGGTATCCTGGCCTGGTTCGCTGTCGGGTGTCCCGTCTGCAACAAGCTCGCGCTACTGGCCTTCGGCTACTCCGGAGCCATCACCTGGTTTACGCCGATCCAGCCGTTCCTCGCTGTCGGGGCGCTTTTCCTGACCGGAGCGGCAGTACTCTGGCGCTTGCGAGGACAGGTCGCGTGCCCGATACCGGCACCACAAACAGAGGTGACCCGATGAACGAATCCGTCGTGAACCCTCCTCGGCTCGGCGCCCTGGAAGCGCAGGTCATGGACGTACTGTGGGATCACGGGCCGGTGAACATCCGCGAAGTGATCGCCCACCTGCCGACCAACCCGGCCTACACCACCATCGCGACCGTACTGACCAATCTCGACCGCAAACACATGGTTGAAGTGATGCGCCGCGGCCGCTCGACGCGATATGCGGCACGGTTCAGCCGTCAGGAACACGCCGCACAGATCATGGAACACGTCCTCGACGCCAGCCGCGACCGCGCCGCATCGATCCTGCACTTCGTCGAATCCATGCCGGAAGACGATCTCGACCTGCTGCGGGACTATCTGGAACGACGCGAAAACGGAAAAGAATCGTGACCCCGATCATCCTCGCGGCGGTGCTGGCCGGGGGGCTTTTCGCCATGGCGTTTCTCGGTCCGTGGCTCTTTCGACGGGCGGCACCCGCGCTCGTGCGTGTTCCACGACTGGCGATCGCCGTCCTGTGCGGCGGCATCGTCACCTGGCTGGGTACCCTTCTGGCGCTCGGTCCGCTGCTGGCGTGGACGTTGACCGGGCCGAACGTTCTTCCCGAACATGTCGCCGCGACTTGTCAACGCTGCCTCAACGCGGCCAATCCGTTCTCCGCCGAGACCATCGAAACCGCCGTCCCGGTCATCCTGCTGCTGGTGGTGCCGGTCCTGGCGGCCATCGCCGTCGCGGTGACGTTCGCCCATGAACTGGTGCGGTGGTCGCGGGCTTCCCGACGAGGTGCCGAGGCGATGACGGACACGGCGACCCGTCGGAGGCTCCTCGGCCACGATGTGTACGTCGTCGCCGACCACCGCCCGTTCGCGATGACCTTTCCGGCGCGGTACGGCGGCGTCGTGATCTCCACGGGTGCGCTCGCGATCCTCGACCGCGACGAACTGTCGGCGGTCCTCGAACACGAAAACGCGCACCTGCGTGGACGCCACCACATCCTCACCGCGGTCGTCGGCGGGCTGGCCGCCCGTCTCCGATGGGTGCCGTTGATCGTGGCGGTGGAGGACATGTTGCCGCACTATCTCGAGATCGCCGCCGACAATCGGGCACGCCACCACGCCGGAACCCCGGCACTCGTGGGAGCGCTGGTCAAGCTCGGTGAACGCGCCGTCCACGGTGGCCACCCGTCGACGGTGTTGCACGTCGCCGGGCCCGAACGGATACGGCAGCTCGTGCACCCCTGCACCGGAGGTGCCGGCACACTGGCGGCGGCCGTGGTCACCTTCCACCTGGGAGCTCTGGCCGTTGTGGCCTCGGCGGTTCACATCCCCTACGCGGCCGCGGCGGTGACCGGCTGCTTGTAAAAGCCGTTCCCGGACGCGATCCGTTGTGAGCGGTGGTTCGGGTGGCAACCGTGAACGGATCAGGAATCGGACGCCTTCGGGCGCTTTCTCGGCCACCAGTTTGATCAGCACGTGGGGACGGACGCCGTCGCCGCCACCGACCCGAGGTCAGACCTTTGTGGACTTTATCGGTGTGGTCGCTGTGTCACGACCGTGGCAACCCGCCCGACCCGACCAGGCCGTCATCGCAACGCACGGAGGTCGTGCGCTGCGCAACGAAGTTGCGTGGGGTCTCCGTCGGGCCTTTCTCCCCGCGCGGTCTTCCGCCGCGTCCAAGGTGGTCGTCGTGCGTCGGCGTACGGACGTGGAGGTGACGGGTCGCGTGACGTCGTTATGGTGTTGGCGGATTGTCACACCAGGGGCCTACACCGGCCCGCCACCGTTGTCGTATTTCACCCACGCGAGGGCTCATGTCGCATGATCGCCCGTTCCACGACCCACTGAGCGGATTCCCCGGCGCAGACCCGCTCGGTCCGCTCGGTCCGCCGCCCGGCATACAGCCACCGCCTCAGACCGTGCCGCCTCAACCCGGCCCGCCTGCCGAACCGTCCCCGCCTGTCACATCGGTCGAACCACCTCCGCCTCCCCCGGAAGGATCCGCGTTTCACGGTCCGCAACATCAGCCGTACCGACAGGAGACGGCACCCGGCCTTACCCACGATTCGCCGGACGTCCCCGGGGTCCCCTTGCCGCAGCCGAACGATCGGCGCAGCTCACGCCGTGGCCGGTCCGTCGTACTCGGAATCGTGGTGTTTGCCCTCCTCACGGTCGGTGTGGGGTTCGGCGCCGGGTTGTCGGCCACCGACGGTGATGAAGGCGGCAGCGATCACACCGGCCCCGAGGTGTTGTCGGCGCTCGACTTCTACGGTGACGGGCCGTGGTCCATGTCGGTCGACGGCAAGAGCGCCGAGGCCGATCAGGTGGGAGTGTGGGACCACGCGGACTGTTCCGATGCCGGGAATTTCGAGATCGTCGCCATCCTGGACGATGCCGGATGCGAATACGGCATCGAAGGTGCCTACAAGCGTGATGACCTCGGGCTTGTCGTCTATCAGCGCGTGTTTGTGCTGGCCGACGGGGACGCGGCCCATTCGGCGGCGGCTCGGATCGATTCCGCAGAGCTGACCGGGTTGGTGGCGTTTCACGAACCGATCCCCGAAGGGCCGGACGCCGGGAGCGCCGATGCGGCCGGGCATTACCTGCTCGTTACGCATGCCGTCTTCGACAGTGACGTTTTTGAAGAGTCACCCAATGAATCGGTAAGCGTTTTCGGATACCGCCACGCGGATTCCCTGGCACTGTTGCATTGGTTGTGAGCGTCGGCTGTTATACGGGCGCCGCTTTCAGGATCACGTCCAGCACGGTGAGTGCCCCGGATTTCGACAACGGCTCGTTTCCGTTGCCGCACTTGGGCGATTGGACACACGACGGGCAACCGTATTCGCAGCCGCACGCGGTAATCGCCTCACAGGTGGCGGCCAGCCAGTCCCGCCATGCCGTGTAGCCACGCTCGGCGAAACCGGCGCCGCCGTGATGCCCGTCGTAGACGAACACGGTCGGAGCTTCGGTGTCGGTGTGCCCGGCGGTCGACAGGCCGCCGATGTCCCACCGGTCACACGTGGCGACCAGCGGAAGCAGACCTATCGCCGCATGTTCGGCGGCGTGCAAGGCACCGGGAAGCTCGGCCCGAGCCAGACCCGCCTCCGTAAGGGTTTTTTCGGAGACGGTCCACCAGACCGCAACCGTGTGAAGCTCCCGCGCCGGGAGGTCCAACGGAACCTCGTCCATGACTTCGCCACCGGGAAGCCGTCGCCGCTGGTAGGCGACGACCTGATTGACGACCTCGACGTCTCCGAAGTACAACCCGACCGGCCCGGCGTCGAAGTAACGCCGAACCTTCCGAATGTTGATGTCGGTGGAGCTGCGCGGGTAGGTCGAGTATTCCGGCTTCGCCGAATGCACGAACGCCGCATGGTCGGCCTCGTCCAGCTTGTCCACCACATAGGAGGAACCCTGATGTAGGTAAACCGCACCGGGGTGTACCAGGGAATGCGCCGACCCGGCGTCGACGGTGCCGAGCAGCTCTCCCGAATCCGTTTCGATCACGTCGATCGGTTCCCCGACAGCGCCTCGCAGCGCGACGTCGGGGCGCCGTCGACCCGTGAAATACCACGAACTGCCGCGTCTACGGACCAGACGCGCCTCGGCGAGTTCGGTCAGGACACTCTGGCTGTCCTCGGCACCGAACAGGTCAAGATCCTGAGGGCGAAGCGCGAGTTCATCGGCCGCGCACAACAAATGTGGGCCGAGAATGTAGGGGTTCACCGGGTCCAGAACACACGCCTCGACCGGCCGCGAGAACACCGCCTCGGGATGATGCACCAGATAGGTGTCCAACGGATCGTCGCGCGCCACCAACACGGCCAGCGCCGGCACGTTACCGCGCCCGGCACGCCCCGCCTGCTGCCACAGCGACGCCAACGTACCCGGGTACCCGCACAGCAGCACGGCGTCGAGCCCGGCGATGTCGATGCCGAGCTCCAGCGCGTTCGTCGCCGCGACCCCCAACAGGGCACCGTCGCGCAGCCCGGCCTCGAGCCTGCGCCGGTCGTCACGCAGATAACCCGACCGGTAGGCCGCCACCCGAGACGACCGGCCCGTGTCCGCGAGTTTTTCCCGCGCCAACGAACTCACCAGTTCCACACCCCGGCGCGACCGAACGAACGCCACCGTGCGGATCTTCCGGTCGACCAGGGCGGCCAACAGGTCGCCCGTCTCGGTCAACGCCGATTTACGTTGCGGCGCACCGTGTTCACCGGTCACGTCGGGAAGCATCGGCGGCTCCCACAACCCGAACGTGACGCCGGGATGCGGTGACGTGTCCTCGGTGACCGCCTCAACGTCGACGCCCAACAGGCGGGCCGTACCGAACGCCGGATCACCTGTGGTCGCCGACGCCGCGATGAACGTCGGCGACGCACCGTAATAGGCCGCCAACCGTCGCAACCTACGCAACACCAGAGCCACATGGGAACCGAACACGCCACGGTATGCGTGACACTCGTCCACCACGATGTAACGCAATCGCCGCAACAGCCGTGCCCACCGGTCGTGGCGCGGCAGAATCGCATGGTGCAGCATGTCCGGATTCGTGAGGATCAGATTGGCGTGCCGCCCGATCCATTGACGCCGGTCATACGGAGTGTCGCCGTCCAACACCGCCGGAACACACCCGGGCGCCCCCACGCTGTTGAGGTTTCGGAACTGGTCTGCGGCCAACGCCTTCGTCGGTGACAGGTATATCGCCGTGGCCGGTTCGTCGTCCGACAACGCGGTTGTCACCGGCAGCAGGTAGGCGAGGCTTTTACCGGAGGCCGTACCGGTCGCGATCACCGTGTGCCGACCGTGGTGGGCGTGGTCGGCCGCCACGACCTGATGCCGCCACGGGCGGTCGATCCCCACGTCGGCGAACGCCTCGATAACGGTCTCGGGGGCCCAGCGCGGCCAATCGACGGTCTCCCCCGGGCGGGCGGCGACCTCGTGGACATGACGAAGCGGCTCTCCGTCACGATGCACGGTGAGCCGACGCAGCAGATCACCAGGTGGGACGGTCACGGCACCGATGCTGACACATGCCTGTGACAGCTCACCTGTCGGTCGACGCGGCACGTCGGCCGCACCACATGCGGGAGCCGTCACACACCGAGCAAGACGAGTGGATTGCGGGTGATACCGGACGTGCGTGGACGCTGAACCGTCACACACCGGGTCTGACAACGGTAGGCGTGGTCAGTGGTTGGCGGGGCCCTTGCGGTTAATTACGTCACCGGGGTGATCGACGTGCACGCCCCGTCACGATG
>DXGR01000122.1 GCA_019113825.1 Candidatus Stackebrandtia excrementipullorum
ATGGACGGCGCGATCCTGGTCGTGTCGGCTGCTGACGGCCCGATGCCGCAGACCCGCGAGCACATCCTGCTCGCGCGTAACGTCGGCGTTCCGTACATCATCGTCGCCTTGAACAAGTCCGACATGGTGGACGACGAGGAGATCATGGAACTCGTCGAGATGGAGGTCCGTGAGCTGCTGTCCGACAACGGCTTCCCGGGCGACGACCTGCCGGTCGTCAAGGTTTCCGCTCTGAAGGCGCTCGAGGGCGACGAAAAGTGGGGCAACGCCGTTTACGACCTGATGAAGGCCGTCGACGAGTCGATTCCCGCCCCCGAGCGTGACACCGACAAGCCGTTCCTGATGCCGGTCGAAGACGTCTTCACGATCACCGGCCGCGGAACCGTTGTCACCGGTCGTGTCGAGCGCGGTGTGTTGCTGCCCAACGAAGACGTCGACATCGTCGGCATCAAGGACAAGGCCATCAACACCAAGGTCACCGCGATCGAGATGTTCCGCAAGGTTCTCGACGACGCGCGTGCGGGTGAGAACGTCGGGCTGCTGCTTCGCGGTACCAAGCGTGAAGAAGTCGAGCGCGGCATGGTTGTCATCAAGCCGGGCACCACGACCCCGCACACCGAGTTCGATGCACAGGTCTACGTGCTCGGCAAGGACGAGGGCGGACGTCACACTCCGTTCTTCAACAACTACCGTCCTCAGTTCTACTTCCGCACCACGGACGTGACGGGTGTCGTCACATTGCCGGAGGGAACCGAGATGGTCATGCCCGGTGACAACACCTCCATGCGGGTGGAGCTGATTCAGCCCATCGCCATGGAGAAGGGGCTGACGTTCGCCATCCGTGAGGGTGGCCGTACCGTCGGTTCCGGCCGGGTCACCGAGATCCTCAAGTAAACAGGTAACGTGCTTCATTCCCGCACCCCCCGCTAAAAGCGGCGAATCGGGTGCGGCATAATGAACAGGTTGCGTACGTGGGGGGCTGGCCCCAAAACACCCATGATGTGTTTTGAGGCCGCCCCCCACCCGCGCCCGGCCTGTATCGACGCGTCGACGCAGACGGGCAATTCGCGCGAACACGGCCACAATCTTCTCGATTTCGTGGGATCAAGCTGGCCGAAACTCGCGACACGCCCGAGCGCGGGGCACGGACGCAGGCCGCGATGAGCTCGGCTTATCGGGCAAGTTCGGCCCGGCCAATCAGTGGGATGAGAGTAGAAGGAACATGGCGGGACAGAAGATCCGCATTCGGCTTAAGGCGTACGACCACGAGGTCGTGGACTCCTCGGCCCGCAAGATCGTCGAGACGGTCACTCGGACCGGTGCCAACATCGCCGGCCCGGTGCCGCTTCCAACAGAACTCAATCGTTTCTGTGTGATCCGCTCGCCGCACAAGGACAAGGACTCGCGCGAGCACTTTGAGATGCGCACGCACAAGCGCCTGATCGACATCCTCGACCCGACGCCCAAGACGGTGGATTCGCTCATGCGGCTCGATCTGCCTGCCGGTGTCGACATCGAGATCAAGCTGTAGGGATTCTGCGAAATGGACAGGCAAGTCAACGGAATCCTGGGTACCAAGCTCGGGATGACCCAGGTTTGGGACGAAAACAACCGCGTCGTCCCGGTGACCGTGGTCCAGGCCGGCCCCTGCGTCGTGACGCAGGTGCGCACGCCCGACACCGACGGATACTCCGCGGTGCAGCTGGCGTTCGGTCAGATCGACCCTCGCAAGGTCAACCAACCTAAAAGCGGCCACTTTTCCAAGGCGGACGTGGCGCCGCGCCGACACGTTGTCGAGCTGCGCACCTCCGACGCCAGCGAATACACCAGCGGTGACGAGGTCACCGTCGACCGTTTCGAGGTCGGCACAACCGTCGACGTCACCGGTAAGACAAAAGGTAAGGGCTACGCCGGTGTCATGAAGCGACACGGTTTCGGCGGCCTCGGCGCCGGTCACGGCGTTCATCGTGCGCACCGCGCACCGGGTGCCATCGGTGGCTGTGCCACCCCTGGCCGGGTGTTCAAGGGCATGCGCATGGCCGGCCGCATGGGTGGAGCCCGCCGCACGGTGCAGAACCTGACGGTTCACGCTGTCGACGCGGAAAACAATCTGCTGCTGATCAAGGGCGCGCTGCCCGGCCCGACCGGAGGTCTGGTGCTGGTTCGCGACGCCGTCAAGGCGGCCGTTGCTCAGGATGGTGCTAAGTGACCGCAGAAATCACCGTGAAGGACGCTGCCGGCAAAGACTCCGGCACCGTCACCCTCCCCGACGAGCTCTTTGCTCGTGAGGTCAACATTCCGCTAATGCACCAGGTGGTCACCGCGCAGCTCGCGGCGGCTCGCCAGGGCACGCACAAGACCAAGACTCGCGCCGAAGTCGCGGGCGGGGGCAAGAAACCGTATCGCCAGAAGGGGACCGGACGGGCGCGTCAAGGCTCGATCCGTTCGCCGCAGTTCGCCGGCGGTGGCATCGTCCACGGACCGGTGCCGCGCGATTACTCGCAGCGCACGCCCAAGAAGATGAAGGCCGCTGCTCTGCGCAGTGCCCTCTCGGACCGTGCGGCCAACGAGGCCATCCACGTGGTGACGGAACTGATCGAGGGCGATGCGCCCAAGACCAAGACCGCGATCACCGCGCTCCGCAAGGTCACCGATGGAAAACGTGTCCTGGTCGTCCTCGACCGCGGCGACGACGTGACCTGGTTGAGCCTCCGTAACGAGCAGAGCGTTCACCTGCTGCACGCCGACCAGCTCAACACGTACGACGTGCTGGTCAACGACGCGGTGGTATTCACCAAGAGCGCCTTCGATTCCTTCGTCGGGAACAAGAAGGCCGACAGCGAGACCGAGGAGGCGGACGAGTGACCACCCTCGCCGACCCGCGCGATGTGATCATCAAGCCGGTTATCTCCGAGAAGAGCTACAGCCTTCTTGAACTGAACAAGTACACCTTTGAGGTCCACCCGGACGCCAACAAGACCCAGGTCAAGATCGCGATTCAGCAGATCTTCGACGTCAAGGTCGCCGGCGTGAACACGTTGAACCGGGAGGGCAAACGCCGTCGCACCCGTCAGGGCTGGGGCAAGCGTAAGGACATTAAGCACGCGATCGTGACCGTGGACGGCGACGCGTCCCGGCTGAGCGAGATATTCGGCGGCTCGGTCGCATAGCGGCCCGAGACGGGAGTAGGAACTAATGGCTATCCGTAAGTACAAGCCCACGACCCCGGGTCGTCGCGGCTCCAGCGTCGCCGACTTCGCCGAGGTCACTCGTGACACGCCGGAGAAGTCGCTGCTGCGTCCGCTGAGCAAGTCCGGCGGACGGAACACGCGCGGCACGATCACGACGCGTCACCGTGGTGGCGGGCACAAGCGCGCCTACCGCGTGATCGACTTCCGTCGGCACGACAAGGACGGCGTGCCCGCCAAGGTCGCTCACATCGAGTACGACCCGAACCGGACGTCTCGCATCGCGCTGCTCCACTACGCCGACGGTGAGAAGCGCTACATCCTGTGTCCGAAGGACCTGGTGCAGGGTGCTCACATCGAGAACGGTCCGAACGCCGACATCAAGCCCGGTAACGCGTTGCCGCTGCGCAACATCCCGGTGGGAACCATGGTTCACGCTGTGGAGCTGCGTCCCGGCGGGGGAGCCAAGTTGGCTCGTTCGGCCGGCTCGGGCATCCAGTTGCTGGCCCGTGAGGGAAAGCACGCTCACCTGCGGATGCCCTCCGGTGAAATCCGGCTGGTCGACGTCCGCTGCCGTGCCACCGTCGGTGAGGTCGGCAACGCCGAACAGTCGAACATCAGCTGGGGTAAAGCCGGCCGGATGCGCTGGAAGGGACGCCGTCCCGCGGTGCGTGGTGTGGTCATGAACCCGGTGGACCACCCTCATGGTGGTGGTGAAGGCAAGACCTCCGGTGGACGTCACCCGGTTAGCCCGCAGGGTAAGCCGGAAGGCCGTACCCGGACCAAGGGCAAGGCCAGCGACCGGCTGATCGTCCGGCGCCGTTACGCGAACCGGAAGCGGAGTTAATCGACATGCCACGCAGTTTGAAAAAGGGCCCATTCGTCGACGACCACCTTCAGAAGAAGGTTGAGAAGGCGATCGAGACGAAGAGCCGCAACGTCATCAAAACCTGGTCGCGGCGTTCGACCATCACCCCGGACATGATCAACCTGACGATTGCGGTGCACGACGGCCGCAAGCACGTCCCGGTGTTCATTTCCGAGTCGATGGTGGGACACAAGCTCGGCGAGTTCGCGTTGACGCGGACCTTCCGCAGCCACGACAAGGACGACCGTAAGAGCCGCAGGCGTTAAGCCGCGCTCCCCGCGCAAGCGGGGATGAACCACCAGATAGGACACACGATGGCAAGCAACCAGGCCACAGCGGCCCCGGGTGCGCGCGCGGTGGCGCGGTATGTCCGCGTCTCTCCGATGAAGGCGCGCCGTGTCGTCAACCTGGTTCGTGGTCTGCCCGCGAACGAAGCGTTGACGGTATTGGAGTTCGCTCCTCAGTCGGCGAGCGAACAGGTGTACAAGGTGGTCGCTTCCGCGATCGCCAACGCCGAGAACAACGAGAAACTCGACCCCGAGTCGCTTCTCATCTCGGAGGCGTACGTCGACGAAGGCCCGACGATGAAGCGGTACCGGCCGCGCGCGCACGGTCGCGCCTTCCGGATCCGCAAGCGCACCAGCCACATCACTGTGGTGCTGGAGAGCGTGCAGGCCGGGTCCGCCGGTTCCTCGGCGCCGATCCGTCGGCCGAAGCGCCGCCCGGCGCAACAGGAAGAGCCGGCCGCGACCACCGAGTCGAGCACCGGTGGCGACACCG
The DNA here is from genome assembly GCA_019113825.1 of Candidatus Stackebrandtia excrementipullorum. Classification (GTDB taxonomy): domain Bacteria; phylum Actinomycetota; class Actinomycetes; order Mycobacteriales; family Micromonosporaceae; genus Stackebrandtia; species Stackebrandtia excrementipullorum. The sequence continues at coordinate 4,837 of DXGR01000122.1, forward strand.
CCGAGAAGGAGACCGAGTAATGGGTCAAAAAATCCACCCACACGGGTACCGCCTCGGTATCAGCGCCGACTGGACGTCCCGCTGGTACGCCGACAAGAACTACGCCGAGTACGTCGGCGAAGACGTCAAGATCCGCAAGCTCATGTCGCAGGGCATGGAGCGCGCGGGTATCGCCGAGGTCGACATCGAGCGCACCCGTGACCGGGTTCGCGTCGACATTCACACCGCCCGTCCGGGCATTGTGATCGGCCGTAAGGGCGCTGAAGCCGAACGGCTTCGCGGCAAGCTGGAGAAGCTCACCGGCAAGCAGGTGCAGTTCAACATCATCGAGGTCAAGAACCCCGAGTCGAACGCGCAGCTGGTTGCCCAGGGCATCGCCGAGCAGTTGGCCAGCCGCGTCAACTTCCGCCGTGCAATGCGGAAGTCGATCCAGTCGGCCATGCGCAACCCGACGGTCAAGGGCATCAAGGTGGCCTGCTCGGGACGACTCGGTGGAGCCGAGATGTCCCGCTCCGAGTTCTACCTCGAAGGCCAGGTCCCGCTGCACACGCTGCGCGCCAACATCGACTACGGCCTTTTCGAAGCCCGTACCTCGTTCGGCCGCATCGGCGTGAAGGTCTGGATCTACCGCGACGACACGAAGGCCAGCCAGCAGGAGAACGTCCAGCGTCGCCGTGAAGGCGGGCGGGGCGACCGTCGCGGCCGGGTGCGGTCAGGTGCCTCGGGCACCACGGGCACCGGTACTGAAGCAGGACGTGCCGCCGGTGGCGGTTCGGCCCAGAACACTGGTCAGGAGGGCTGAGCACAATGCTTATGCCACGTAAGCCCCCCAAGGGCTTCCGTAAGCCTCACCACCCGAAGCGGCGTGGTCAGGCCAAGGGCGGCACCCGTGTGACGTTCGGCGAGTTCGGCATCCAGGCTCTGGAGCCGGCCTACGTCACCAACCGTCAGATCGAGGCGGCTCGTATCGCCATGACCCGACACATCAAACGTGGCGGCAAGGTGTGGATCAACATCTTCCCCGACCAGGCGTTGACGAAGAAACCCGCCGAAACCCGCATGGGTTCCGGTAAGGGGTCACCGGAATGGTGGATCGCCAACGTGAAGCCCGGACGGGTGATGTTCGAACTGTCGTTCCCCAACGAGCAGGTCGCGCGCGAAGCGATGCGACGCGCGATCCACAAGCTCCCCATGAAGTGCCGCATCGTGACACGTGAAGCGGGTGAGTCCTGATGGCCGCGGGTATCGAAGCCGCGGAGCTGCGTGAGCTCTCTGACGATGAGCTGCTCTCGCGCTTGCGGGAAAGTAAAGAAGAACTGTTCAACCTGCGAGTTCAGTCGGCGACCGGGCAGCTTGACAACAACCAGCGGCTGAAGACAGTCCGCCGGGACATCGCCCGGGTCTACACGATCATGCGTGAGCGCGAGCTGGGTCTGTCCCACGCGCCGACGGAGGTAACTTCATGAGCGAGCAGCGTACGACGACCCGGAAGGTCCGCGAGGGCCTTGTGGTGAGCGACAAAATGGACAAGACCGCTGTGGTCGCAGTCGAAGACCGGGTGAAGCACCCGCTCTACGGCAAGGTCATGCGCCGTACCAAGAAGTACAAGGCGCACGACGAAGACAACGAATGCGGCATCGGCGACCGGGTCCAGATCATGGAGACCCGCCCGCTGTCGGCGACAAAGCGCTGGAGGATCGTCCAGGTCCTCGAGAAGGCCAAGTAAGGAGCTCTGCGACGTGATTCAGCAGGAGTCGCGACTCAAGGTCGCCGACAACACCGGTGCGCGCGAGGTGCTGTGCATCCGGGTGCTCGGCGGTTCAGGCCGCCGATACGCCGGCATCGGTGATCTGTTCGTCGGCACCGTCAAGGACGCGATCCCCGGTGCCAACGTGAAAAAGGGCGACGTTGTCAGGGCCGTAGTGGTCCGGACTCGGAAGGAACGCCGTCGTCCCGACGGTTCCTACATCCGGTTCGACGAGAACGCCGCTGTGTTGATCAAGGATGATGGCGAGCCGCGTGGCACGCGTATCTTCGGCCCCGTCGGCCGGGAACTGCGTGACAAGCGCTACATGAAGATCATCTCCCTTGCGCCGGAGGTGTTGTAACCGATGAAGATTAAGAAGAACGACCGGGTTCGGGTCATTGCCGGCAAGGACAGGGGATCGGAAGGAAAGGTCATCGAGACCTACCCGACGAACAACCGTGTTCTCGTCGAAGGTGTCAACCGGATCACCAAGCACACCAAGGTCGGTCAAAGCAACCGTGGTTCCAAGACCGGCGGGATCGTCACCCAAGAGGCGCCGATCCACGTCTCGAACGTCATGGTTCTCGACGCCGACAACCAGCCCACGCGGGTCGGTTACCGGCGCGACGACGACGACCGCAAGGTGCGCGTTTCTCGGCGTACCGGTAAGGACCTGTGATGACGACCGCGACAGAGACCAAGGTGGCGCCCCGGCTCAAGGAGCGCTACAAGGCCGACATCGCTCCCGCGATGAAGGAGCAGTTCGGCTACGCCAACCCGATGCAGATCCCCGGGGTCACCAAGATCGTGGTGAACATGGGTGTCGGTGACGCCGCTCGTGACTCCAAGCTCATCAACGGAGCCATGACCGACTTGGCCACCATCACCGGGCAGAAGCCGCAGATGCGCCGTGCCGGCAAGTCCATCGCGCAGTTCAAACTGCGTGAGGGCATGCCGATCGGTGCGAAGGTGACCCTGCGTGGTGACCGGATGTGGGAGTTCCTGGACCGACTGCTGTCGATCGCGCTCCCGCGTATCCGCGACTTCCGTGGTCTGTCGGACAAGCAGTTCGACGGTGCCGGCAACTACACGTTCGGCCTGACCGAGCAGTCGGTGTTCCACGAGATCGATCAGGACAAGATCGATCGGGTTCGGGGCATGGACATCACAGTGGTGACGTCCGCCAAGACCAATGACGAAGGCCGTGCGCTTCTGAAGCTGCTCGGCTTCCCGTTCAAGACTGCGGAGAACAACTGAGATGGCCAAGAAAGCACTGATCCACAAGGCTAAGCAAAAGCCGAAGTTCTCCTCTCGCGCATACACCCGCTGCCAGAAGTGTGGTCGGCCCAAGGCCGTTTACCGCAAGTTCGGGCTCTGCCGTGTGTGTATCCGCGGGATGGCGCACCGAGGCGAGCTGCCCGGCGTGACCAAGGCCTCCTGGTAGGTCCGGAGACCAAGGCGCAGGATCGGGCTCGGCTTCGGGCCCGATCATCGAATTCCATATCCATTCGCACAGGCCCCACCGCTGGGAACCGGGCGAGAAGGGTGTTAAAAGAACATGACAATGACTGACCCGATCGCGGACATGTTGACGCGGTTGCGAAACGCCAATCGGGCGTTCCACGACGTCGTCGAAATGCCGCATTCGAAACTGAAGGCGAACATCGCCGAGGTTTTGAAGCAGGAGGGGTACCTCTCCAACTGGCGCGCCGTCGAACCGAGTGAGGGCGAGGTCGGCAAGAAGCTGGTTCTCGACCTGAAGTTCGGGGAGAACCGGCAGCGCAGCCTGGCCGGCATCCGCCGTGTGTCCAAGCCGGGCTTGCGGGTGTACGCCAAGGCCACCGAGCTGCCTCGTGTGCTCGGAGGTCTGGGTGTGGCCATTATTTCCACGTCCCATGGCCTGCTGACCGATCGTCAGGCCCGTAAACGCGGAGTGGGTGGGGAAGTCCTCGCCTACGTCTGGTAGGGGAGGTAACACGACATGTCCCGCATCGGACGTAAACACATCCCGGTTCCCGGCAACGTCGAGGTGACCATTACCGGTTCCGACGTGAAAGTGAAGGGACCCAAGGGCGAGCTGGCGCACACCCTCGTCGACCCGATCACCATCACCAAGAACGACGACGGTTCGCTGCTGCTCGGCCGGCCCGATGACCACCGGCGTTCGCGCGCCATGCACGGTCTCTGCCGGACGCTGGTGGCGAACATGGTCGTCGGTGTCACCGACGGCTACAAGAAGAGCCTCGAAATCAACGGAACCGGTTACCGGGTGCAGCTGAAGGGCTCGAACCTGGAGTTTGCGTTGGGTTTCTCCCACCCGGTCGTGGTGGAGCCGCCGGAGGGCATCAAGTTCTCCGTTGAGAAGCCGACCCTGTTCCACATCGAGGGCATCGACAAGCAGGTCGTCGGTGAAACCGCCGCCAACATCCGGAAGATTCGGCCGCCGGAGCCTTACAAGGGCAAGGGCGTCAAGTACGTCGGCGAGCACATCCGCCGCAAGGCGGGGAAGGCAGGTAAGTAAATGTCGGCCACGCTGTCCAAGCGGCGCAAGTCCGCCAACTCAAGCCAGTCCCGTCGGGTCGCTCGTAGCCGCCGTCACTTTCGGGTTCGTAAGAATCTGCACGGCACCGCGGAGCGTCCTCGCCTGGTCGTTACCCGTTCGCTGAAGCACATCGTTGCTCAGCTCGTCGACGACGACAAGGGCCACACGCTGGTCTCGGCGTCGACCATGGACGAGGCGATCCGTGGCGGCGACGGCGACAAGACCGCGGCTTCGAAGAAGGTCGGCGAGCTGCTCGCCGAGCGCGCGAAGTCCGCCGGTGTCGAGGCCGTCGTCTTCGACCGTGGAGGTAACTCCTACCACGGCCGGATCGCGGCTCTCGCCGACGCCGCCCGCGAAGGTGGACTGCGGTTCTAGGCGTTACGCCGGACCGGGGAGGAGCCGAAGGCTTCTCCATGCTTCCCGCACGTCGGGAAGTTCGCGAGTCGGGACCTCGGACCTTAAGGTGCGGGATCCCGGCGCTATAGCCAATGTGATGTAAAGGAAGGTAACGCCTGATGGCAGCTGAGAAGCGCCAGAGCGGTTCCGGTAGCGGCGAGGGCCGTCGCAGGGACCGCCGCGACGGTGGTCGCGGAAAGGACTCGGCGGAGAAGACCCCGCACATGGAGCGGGTCGTTTCGATCAACCGAGTCGCCAAGGTGGTCAAGGGTGGCCGCCGGTTCAGCTTCACCGCACTGGTGGTCGTCGGAGACGGCAACGGCCAGGTCGGTGTCGGTTACGGAAAGGCCAAGGAGGTGCCCGCGGCGATCGCCAAGGGTGTCGAGGAGGCCAAGAAGAACTTCTTCACCGTGCCGCGTATCGCGACCACGATTCCGCACCCCGTCCTCGGTGAGGATGCGGCAGGCGTCGTCCTGCTCAAGCCCGCCAGCGCCGGTACCGGTGTTATCGCCGGTGGCTCGGTGCGTGCCGTGCTGGAATGCGCCGGCATCGGTGACGTTCTGAGCAAGAGCCTCGGTTCGCAGAACGCGATCAACATTGTTCACGCGACGGTTGCGGCGCTGAAGTCGCTCGAATCGCCTGAGCAGGTTGCGGCTCGCCGTGGACTCCCGGTCGAAGACGTTGCGCCCGCGGCCATGCTGCGTGCTCGCGCAGGCGTCGAGGCTTAAGGGGAGGGTGACACGATGGCACGACTGAAGGTCACTCAGAAGCGTTCGGTTATCGGCACCAAGCCGAACCAGCGCAAGACCCTGCGTTCGCTGGGATTGAAGCGCATCAACGACGTGGTCGTCAAGGACGACCGCCCGGAGATCCGCGGAATGATCCACACCGTGACGCACCTTGTCGCGGTTGAGGAGGTCGAGTAGCCGATGACGATCAAAATTCACCACCTGCGGCCCGCGCCGGGTTCGCACACCGCCAAGACTCGTGTGGGTCGCGGTGACGGTTCGAAGGGTAAAACCGCCGGTCGCGGTACCAAGGGAACGAAGGCGCGTAAGAACGTGCCATTCGGATTCCAGGGTGGCCAGCTGCCGCTCCAGATCCGGCTGCCGAAGCTCAGGGGCTTCCGTAACCAGTTCAAGACCGTGTACCAGGTTGTCAACCTGGACAAACTGGCGACCCTCTTTCCCGAAGGGGGCCGCGTCGGTGTCGACGAGCTCGTCAAAGCCGGTGCGGTTCGCAAGGGCCAGCCGGTGAAGGTGCTTGGCTCCGGTGAGGTCGGTTCCGTGAAGCTGGAAGTCAGCGCTCACGCGTTCTCGAACTCGGCCAAGGACAAGCTCGCCGCCGCCGGTGGTAGCGCCACGGTCCTGGACAAGTAAGTAAGCGACGATCATGTCCGGGCATATTGCGTATTCGGAACGCGAAAGCCTGGCTATGACTTTGCAACGGGTTGGTTGTCGGGCAACGACAACCAACCCGTTGCCGTTTTTCAACAACCGGGGCGGGCATTGTTATCTGTTCGCGGCCCCGGGTGATTTTCTTATGTTGGTTGGACTGTTAGAGTCCACCAGGCGGCTTACACGCGTAAGCCGATTGACACGACGCCCAAAGAGCCACCGACCCCGTGGCGGCAGTTGCTGGAGGAACCTGAGTTGCTCACCGCATTCTTCAGCGCGTTTCGGACGCCCGATCTGCGCAAGAAGATCCTGTTTACTCTGTTCATTCTGGCGCTGTATCGTCTGGGTGCTCAGCTCCCCAGTCCCGGAGTCTCCTACTCCAATGTTCAGTCGTGTTTGGACGCCAGCACCGGTGACGCCGGTGTTTTCAACCTGCTGAACCTTTTCTCGGGTGGAGCACTCCTACAGCTGTCGGTGTTCGCATTGGGCATCATGCCCTACATCACCGCGAGCATCATTCTGCAATTGCTGGTTGTGGTCATTCCGCGCCTGGAACAGTTGAAGAAGCAGGGTCCTCCCGGGCAGGCCAAGATCACTCAGTACACGCGTTATCTGACGCTGCTGCTGGCGGTGTTGCAGGCGTCCGGTTACATCGCACTCGCGCGCTCCGGCACCTTGTTCGGCACCGGCTGCCCCACCACCGGACCCGAAGCGATCATCCCCGACACGTCGGGTCTCGAAGTCGGTATCCCGATGTGGGTGACCCTGGCGGTGCTCGTCGGCACGATGACCGCCGGAACCGCGATGATCATGTGGTTCGGTGAACTGGTCACCGACCGCGGTGTCGGTAACGGTATGTCCGTCCTGATCTTCGCCTCGATCGCCGCTCAGCTGCCCGGCCAGATCTGGGGCATCCACGAGGACCAGAACAACTGGCTGTTGTTCGGCGCCATCATCGCCGTCGGTATCGCCATCATGGCGCTGGTCGTCTTCATCGAGCAGTCGCAACGGCGCATCCCGGTGCAGTACGCCAAGCGGATGGTGGGCCGCCGTATGTACGGTGGAACCTCCACTTACATCCCCCTGAAGGTGAACCAGGCCGGCGTCATCCCCGTGATCTTCGCGTCGTCACTGCTGTACATCCCGTCGCTGGTGTCGCAGTTCTACCAGAACGAGACCGATGCTCCGGGTTGGGTGACCTGGGTTAACACGTACCTGGCGAACCCGGGCAACTGGCTCTACACCGCGGTGTACTTCCTCCTGACCATCGGGTTCACGTACTTCTACATTTCGATCAACTTCAACCCCAACGATGTTTCCGAGAACATGAAGAAGGCCGGTGGATTCATCCCCGGTGTGCGTCCGGGCAAGCCCACCGCACAGTACCTGTCATGGATTCTCGAGCGGCTCACTCTGCCGGGTGCGATCTATCTGGCGACCGTCGCGATCCTGCCGAACCTGGCGATTCTGGCCTTCGACGGCTCGAACGTATTCGCTCAGTTCCCATTCGGTGGAACCGCGGTGCTCATCATGGTCGGTGTCGGTCTGGAGAGCGTCAAGCAGATCGAGAGCCAGTTGATGCAGCGCAACTACGAAGGCTTTCTTCGGTAAGGGGTTCGGCGTATGAGGTTGGTACTGGTCGGTCCGCCCGGAGCGGGCAAGGGCACTCAGGCGGAATACATTGCGTCGGAGTTGTCGATTCCGAAGATCTCCACCGGAGATATCTTTCGAGCAAACGTTAACGGCGGTACACCGCTGGGACGTGAAGCCAAGCGATATATGGACGCAGGCCAGTTGGTCCCCGACGAGGTGACGATCAACATGGTCAAGGATCGGCTCTCCGAGCCCGACGCGGCCGAGGGGTTCCTCCTTGACGGCTTTCCGCGCACCGTGCCACAGGCGCAGGCGCTCGACAAGCTTCTGGTCGACCTCGGGTCGTCTCTCGACGTAGTCCTGGAACTGGTCGTCGAACACGACGAGGTCATACGTCGGCTGGCGGGTCGATGGACATGCCGCAACTGTGGAAAAGTTTGGCACCAGGAGTTCGATCCGACCTCCAAGCAGGGCATCTGTGACCGTTGCGGCGGCGAACTATACCAACGTGACGACGACAAACGGGAAACCATCGAAACCCGTTTGAAGGAGTACAACGACAAGACCGCCCCCCTGGTCGGTTTCTACTCCGGTCAGGGAAAGCTGGTCGGGATAGACGCCACCGGTCCGGTCGAAGACGTCACGGAGCGGGCATTGGCGATCATGGCGTCGTTCGAAAGCTGAGTTGACTTTGTTCGCCAAGGACACCATTCAATACAAGACACCCGAGCAGTTCGCGAAAATGCGTGTGGCGGGTCTTGTCGTCGCCGATGTGCATGCGGCGATGCGTGAGGCGGTAGCGCCCGGAGTCTCCACCAAGGAACTCGACGACATCGCCGAGGAACGGATCCGGGCGGGTGGGGGTGAGCCGTCGTTCCTCGGATACGACATCGGGTTGGGACCGTACCCCGCATCGATCTGCTCGTCGGTGAACGACCAGGTCGTCCACGCGATTCCATCGACGGACCAGGTGCTTCGCGAGGGCGACCTGATCTCGATCGACGTGGGGGCCGTCGTGGACGGTTGGCACGGCGACGCGGCGATCACGTTGCCGGTCGGTGAGGTGTCGGCCGAGGCGTCGGCGTTGGTGTCGGCGTGCGAAGACTCACTGTGGGCGGGCATAGCCGCCATGGCCACGGCGAAACGACTGGGGGACGTGTCTCACGCGATCCAGCGCAGTATTCAGTCCCACGACCGTCGGTATGGGATTGTGATGGGCTTCGGCGGTCACGGCATCGGAACCGAGATGCATCAGGACCCGCACGTGCTCAACTACGGCCGTGCCGGCAAGGGCCCGAAGATGAAACCCGGCATGGCTTTGGCGATCGAACCCATGATCACTCTCGGCGAACCGGACACGACGGACGACGAAGACGGCTGGACCGTCTACACCGCCGACGGTTCATTGGCCGCGCACGTCGAACATTCGGTGGCTCTGTACGACGACGGAGTGTGGGTGCTCACCGCCCCCGATGGCGGCGCCGAACGGCTCGACGCGTCGCTGTTGACCCGTCACGTTCGATAAAACCCGACCGGTTGCGCGGGATGCGACGGAGACGGCGAGACGTCGGCGGCATATCGACGATGTCGGAACGGGAGGACCGGCGTTCATGAGGGTTCTGGGAATGATCTCGGGCACCTCACACGACGGTATCGACGTCGCGGTCGTCGAATTCGACCTCGACGGCTCCACACTTTACGGGCGCGTGGCCCACACCGCGACCACCGAGTACAGCGGGGTTCTGCGAGAGCGGCTACGGGAGGCGTTGCCGCCGGAACAGACGACGTTGGCCGCGGTGTGCGAGCTGGACACGTTGATCGGTCAAGCGTTCGCCGAAGCGGCGGAGAAGGCGATACACCGGGCGGGCCCGGTCGACCTGGTGGTGTCGCACGGCCAAACCGTTTACCACTGGATTCACGGGGCACGCGCCCTCGGGACACTTCAGATAGGCCAACCGGCGTGGATCGCCGAGCGCACGGGCAGCCCCGTGTTGTCGGATGTGCGGATCCGGGACATCACCGTCGGCGGTCAGGGCGCCCCACTGGTCTCGTACCTGGACGCGCTCCTATTGGGGGCGCTAGAAGGTAGACCCGCCGCGCTGAACCTGGGCGGCATCGCCAACATGACGCTGGTGGCCGACGGTGTCACCGCTTACGACATCGGTCCGGCGAACGCTTTGATCGACGCCGTGGTCGTCGAGTCGGGCAATGAGCTCGGCTACGACCTGGACGGCCGGATCGCCGCGGCCGGGGTGGTTGACGAGACACTGCTGGACATTCTCCTCCAGGACCCCTATTACCGATTGCCAGCGCCCAAAAGCACCGGGAAGGAACACTTTCACGGCGATTACGTGCGCCAAGCCGTAGCCCGCACAGGTCGGCACGTCGACATGGCGGACACGGTGGCGACGCTGACCGAGCTGACGGTGCAGACCGTTGTGGCCGATGTGCGAGCCGCCGGAGTCACCACGCTTGTGGCGTCCGGAGGAGGAGTGCATAACCCGGTGATCCTCGCCGGGCTGAGAAACGGGCTTCCCGACGTCGACCTGGTCACCTCCGACCGTTTCGGGGCACCTACAGACGACAAGGAGGCCATCGCGTTCGCGTTGATCGGCTGGTGCACGTTCCATGGTCTGCCCGGGACCGTCTCCGGCGGCACGGGTGCCGAACAGGCTCGTATCCTGGGCAGCCTGACGCCGGGAGCCGCTGCGCTGCGCCTTCCGGAACCGTTGGCGGCGGCCCCGGTGGCGTTGACGCTGGAGATCGGCGTCGAGCACGATCGCGGGGGCAGCGAAGCCGACTGTTCTCGTGTCCGCTCGCCCCGTGAGAGTGGGCGACAACACTTACCGAGATGGTGTGGGCATTCGTGACGTCATGATGGCATCATTGAAACATGTCAGAACCCCTGCCGCCCGATGCCCGAGCCGCCGATGTCGATCGATCTCGCACGGCCGAACAGCTGAAGGCTGCGCTGGACGAGGGGCGGCTTCAGATCGGCGAGTACGACGAGCGACTGAAGACCGCATACGCGGCTAAGACGTACGCCGAGCTGGACGCCCTGTTGGCCGACATCCCCGGCGCCACCGCGATCAGCCGTTCTGCGATCGCGAAGCCCACGGCAACCACGGCATCATCGAGTAACGCACGCACGCGCAGCAAACGGAAGGACCTCAAGAAGACCTGGAGTGCCTTCGGCGGCGCCTTCATATTCTTCACCGGTCTATGGGCCGTGGGCTGGGCCGCCTCCCAAGAAATGCCCAATTTCTGGCCGATGTGGATCCTCGGCATTTGGGGAGTCATCGCCCTGTGCCAGACATGGGCCACACTCACCCGGGATTGACCAAGGTGACTATCGACGTGACGTCACGATGATGGCATGATGTGACCGTGTCTGTGAAGTCTCAGGGGGTTCGCGTGAGTATGGCGGAGAAGCGCGCCGGCGATGACGACCGCAAAGCTGTCGCCGAGCAGCTGCGCAACGCGCTCGAACAGGGACGGTTGGAGCTCGACGAATACGACGAGCGAGTGCAGACCGCCTACCAGGCCAAGACATACGGCGAGTTGGACGCCCTGTTGGTCGACCTTCCGGGAGTGGCGCCGGTCGGAGAATCTCAGCTGGAACCGGTCTCTGCTCGGGTCGACAAACACAGCGGCGAAGAGGACGACGACGAGGACACCTGGGAGGACATCCGGGGCATGTGGACAGGTTGGGGATTCCTGGCCGTCGTGCTGATCGGTATCTGGGGGATCGGCTTCATCGCGGGTAACGGTGACGGTGGTGAAGCCTATTTCTGGCCGATCTGGCCGTTGGGTTTCACCGCCCTGGGCATGGGCGTAGCCACTTTGGCCAAACTCTTCAACCGGTGACCCGATACCATATGTCCACTTCCCACCCCGCCCCCGACAACGGCCCGATGAAGGCGTGTGACCTGTGAACGAGAAAGACAAGCTTCGTATCGGTGACTCCGATCGCGAACTCGTGTCACGACTACTGAAGGCTGCGGTCGATGAAGGTCGTCTCACGCTGGTCGAGTACGACGATCGCCTTCAAAAGGTCTATGACGCCAAAACCGTCGGAGACCTCACCCCGATCACCAACGACCTCATGGGCACCGGGCGTGGCGTCCTGGCCGTCAGCGACACCGGTGAACTGAAACCCAAGCGGCCGGTGTCCCCGCCACCGACCCGCGGCACCCCCGTGTGGATCAAATGGATCTGGTTCGCGTGGGGCGTACCGGTGGCGTTGTGCACGACCGTCTGGTTGATCATCTTTCTGACCACCGAAGGCAACACTCAGGGGCTGTGGCCGCTGTGGGTAGCGGGCCCGTTGGGCGCGGTCATGGGCGCCATCACCCTGATGGAACGCACGCTCATCCGGCCGACCCTGGTTCAGAAGGATCAGCGACGGCTCGAAGCCCGCCACGACAATCTGTAACCTGGATCTTCGTGGAAACCCTGGTACACAGCGGCCTGACCGTGTTCGGCCAGCACGTCTCGTGGGCTGAACTGGTCGGCCAGATTTCGGCTCTGGCAGTGGTCCTCATGGCCTCGCGCCGCACCCTGTGGGTGTGGCCGGTCCAGATCCTTGCCACCGTCCTGTTGTTCGTCGTCTATACCGACGCGGGGCTGGGCGGCCTGCGGGACCGTCAGATCGTGATCCTGCTGATCTCGGCCTACGGCTGGTGGTACTGGACAAGAAACCGCAAACCCGTCTTCGGCCTTCCGGTACGGCGCGCCAACCGGACCGAATGGGCGGTCATCGTTACCGCCATGGTCGTCGGCACCGCGGTCTACGCGTTGTATCTCGCCTGGCGTGGCGACTCGTGGGGTCCGATACCCGACGCCTGGATCTTCATGGGGACGATCGTCGCGTTCGCCGCTCAAGGTCGCGGGCTTGTCGAATTCTGGTTGGTCTGGCTTGCCGTCGACGCGGTCGGGGTGCCGTTCCAGATGGCCGCCGGTTTGTGGTTCTCGGCTCTGGTGTACGTGGTGTTCGCCGGGCTTGTCGTGCACGGTTACATCAGTTGGAACCGTGCAGCACGTCGTGTAGCGGCCGAAACGGAGAAGTCCGCAGCAGTCGCGGGTGGGCCTGTGGCCCGAAGGTGAGATGCAGCCCGCCCGCCGAGGACGGACGGGCAACACGTCAGCGTCCGATATAAGCGGCCAAATGTTGTCCGGTGAGCGTCGAGCGGTCGGCCACGAGCTGGGTCGGCGTGCCCTCGAACACGATCTTTCCGCCATCGTGACCGGCACCGGGCCCAAGGTCGATGATCCAGTCGGCGTGGGCCATGACGGCCTGATGGTGCTCGATGACGATCACGGATTTTCCGGAATCGACGAACCGGTCCAAAAGCTCGAGCAACTGTTGCACGTCGGCCAGGTGCAGGCCGGTTGTCGGCTCGTCGAGAACGTAGACTCCGCCTTTGGCACCCATGTGGGTGGCGAGTTTGATCCGCTGCCGCTCGCCGCCGGACAGCGTCGTCAACGGCTGCCCGAGCTTCAAATACCCGAGACCGACGTCGACCAGCCGAGCGAGGACCTTGTGCGCGGCCGGTATGCGAGTGTCTCCGGCGGAGAAGAAGGCCTCGGCCTCGGTCACCGACATCGCCAGGACCTCGCTGATGTCGCGCTCACCGAACGTGTACTGCAGGACGGCCTGCTGGAACCGTTTCCCCTCACACTCATGGCACGTGGTGGCGACACCGGCCATGACGGCCAGGTCGGTGTACACCACGCCGGCGCCTTTGCAGCCCGGGCATGCGCCGTCGGAGTTGGCGCTGAACAGGCCGGGCTTCACGCCGTTGGCCTTGGCGAACGCTTTACGGATCGGGTCCAGCAGACCCGTGTAGGTAGCCGGATTGCTGCGGCGTGACCCCTTGATTCCGGTTTGGTCGACGGTGATGACGCCCTCCCGTCGTGACACCGAACCCTCGACGAGGGAGCTCTTACCCGACCCCGCGACCCCGGTCATCACCGTCAGAACCCCCAGGGGGATGTCGACGTCGACGTGACGCAGATTGTGAGTGTCGGCGCCGCGGATGCTCAAGGTGCCCTGCGCTTCACGCACGCTTTTTTTCAGCGCAATACGATCGTCCAGGTGTCGTCCGGTCACGGTGTCACCGGCGCGCAATCCCTCCAGGTCTCCCTCGTACACGATCCTGCCGCCTTCGTGACCGGCGCCGGGACCGATGTCGACGATGTGGTCGGCGACGGCCATGACCTCGGGCTTGTGCTCGACCACGAGCACGGTGTTGCCCTTGTCTCGTAGTTGTAGAAGCAGGTCGTTCATGCGTTGGATGTCGTGCGGGTGCAGACCGATCGTCGGCTCGTCGAACACGTAGGTGACGTCCGTCAACGACGACCCGAGATGCTGGATCATTTTGATGCGTTGAGCCTCGCCACCGGAGAGGGTTCCCGAGGCACGATCGAGCGACAGGTAGCCGAGCCCGATGTCGACGAACGAGTCGACCGTGTAGCGGATGGCGTCCAGCAGGGGAGCGGCCGACGCGTCGTCGACGCCGCGCACCCACTCGGCCAGATCGGTGATCTGCATGGCGCAGACGTCGGCGATGCTCAGGCCGTGGATTTTCGACGACCGGGCCGTTTCGTTGAGTCGGGTGCCGTCACAGTCGGGACAGACGGTGAACGTGATCGCACGGTCGACGAACGCACGGATGTGAGGCTGCATCGATTCCCTGTCCTTGGACAGGAACGACTTGCGAATTTTCGGTATCAGGCCTTCATACGTCACGTTGACGTTGTCCACCTTGATCCGGGTCGCCTCCTTGTGTAGGAGGCCGTCAAGTTCCTTGCTCGTGTAGTCGCGGATCGGCTTGTCCGGGTTGAGGAAGCCCGATGCCGAGTAGATACGGCCGTACCAGCTGTCGGCCGTGTAGCCGGGGATCGTAAGCGCCCCTTCGGCCAGCGATTTCGAGTCGTCGTACAGCGCCGTCGGATCGAAGTCGGTCACGTCGCCTCGGCCTTCGCACCGGGGACACATTCCGCCGAGAATGTCGAACTCGCGCCGCTCCCTGACGGTGCGTCCACCACGTTCGAAGCTGACGGCGCCGGCGCCGCTCGCCGATGCCACGTTGAACGAGAACGCCTGGGCCGAACCGATGTGAGGCTCACCGAGTCGGCTGAAGAGGATGCGTAGCATCGCGTTCGCGTCCGTCGCGGTTCCGACGGTGGAGCGCGGATTGGAACCCAGCCGTTCCTGGTCGACGATGATCGCCGTGGTCAGGCCTTCCATCACGTCGACTTCGGGCCGGTCCATCGTCGGCATGAAACCCTGGATAAAGGCGCTGTAGGTTTCGTTGATCAACCGTTGTGACTCCGCGGCGATCGTGTTGAACACCAACGAACTCTTGCCGGATCCCGAGACCCCGGTGAAGACGGTGAGCCGTCGCTTCGGGATGTCGACGTTCACGTTTTTCAGGTTGTTTTCGCGAGCGCCGTGCACTCGGATCATGTGGTGGCCGTCTGCTATCGGTGACGTTCCGGTCGGTGCGGTCCTGCTCATGTTGCCCCCTGGTAGTTCGCCAACAACCGGCTGGTCGTCCAGCGACGATGTTGCCGTAAACCTGTGACGTTTTCCGGAAACGGGGACGTCAACGAACCGGCCCGGACGGTTTTGGGATGCAACCGGCTGAGCCTGCGGGCCAACGCATCCCAAACAGGTGGCGCAGGACGATGCGGGATGGTGGCGTTACCGTAAAGTCATCGACGATGAGCTCTTCTCCCCGCCGTCGACCCCAGGGCTCCGGTTACTGGTCCGACGCCAGCGTCTTCCTTTGGTCGTGGCTGCGCTCGCCTGGTGCCACCGGTGCGGTTCTGCCGTCGTCGCAGTATCTGGCTTCGGCGATGGCTCAGGTCGTCACGCGCTATGAGACTCCGACCGTGGCGGAGTTGGGGCCGGGGACGGGCGCGTTGACCACGGGAATTCAACGGGTTCTGCCGCCCGGCGGCCGACATCTGGCCGTCGAACTCAATCCGGGTTTCGCGCAGCGGTTGGTGGCTCGGTTTCCCGAGGTCGAGGTCGTCAACGACAGCGCCGCCGCGCTGGGACGAGTGTTGAAGGAGCGAGGTATCGAGCGGGTCGATGCGGTGGTCAGCGGACTGCCGTTCACGGCGTTTCCCGTCGCTTTGCAACGCGACGTGTTGGACGCGGTCGTGGCGTCGGTCGACCCGGACAACGGCGTGTTCACCACCTTCAATTACGTGGGTGCGTATTCGATGCCCGCGGCCCAGCGGTTTCGGGTCCTGTTGCGTCGGCGTTTCGCGGAGGTCATGATCAGTCGTCCCGTGTTGCGCAACATCCCCCCGGCCTATGTCCTGACGGCTCGGAAAGTTCGCGGGGACACCTGAGACGCTGTCGGTAACAGCCGATCGACCGACGCCTCGCATGCGAATCATCCGGTTTTCGGAGGCGTTCCGCCGCCGTCGGCGAGGCGAGACGTGTGCTCCGGAACCGAAACCGTGGGGCTTCTGCCGCTGCTGTGACACGCCCGACAGCGGGGGACGGGAGGGGGCACTGGTGGGTCGTGAACGGGGCGAGTAAACTACCTAGTTGGCGCTGCGCGTCTTGTCCGTCATGCCTGTGTGCGCTTCGCAGGGAGACGGACGCGGCTGAGACGAGCAGGGTCGATTGAGTATCGGATCCGACAAAGTCACAGTAGCGGAGAACATGCCGAAAAAAGACGGCGCGATTGAGATCGAGGGCCGGGTTATCGAGCCCCTCCCGAACGCCATGTTCAGGGTGGAGCTGACCAATGGTCACAAGGTCTTGGCGCATATCAGCGGCAAGATGCGACAGCACTACATTCGTATCCTTCCCGAGGACCGTGTGGTGGTTGAGCTGTCGCCATACGACTTGTCTCGGGGCAGGATTGTTTACCGTTACCGGTGACTCATGACATCGAGTAGGGCTTGTGAAGGTTAAGCCGAGCGTCAAGAAGATCTGCAACAAGTGCCGCACGATCCGTCGCAACGGCCGCGTCATGGTCATTTGCGCGGACCCGCGTCACAAGCAGCGGCAGGGCTAAACCCCGCCGATCTTCGGTAAGCACGCCACACATGACATCACTGTCCGCCATGAGCGCTGCGTTCATGACACCCCCGGCGCGGAGGCCGGGGCCCCACCAGGGCACACGGGGACGAGCGGACGGTGCAGACCTCCGACCTAGCAAGGAGACACAGCCCAAAGATGGCACGTTTGGTTGGTGTCGATCTGCCGCGCGAAAAGCGCGTTGAGATCGCCCTCACGTACATATTCGGGGTCGGCCGCACGCGTGCGGCCGAGGCCTGCGCTCAGGCGCAGGTCGACCCCAACAAACGGGTACACGAACTCACCGACACGGAGCTGGTTTCGCTTCGTGACTGGATCGAGGCGAACTACCAGGTGGAAGGTGACCTGCGCCGCGAGGTCGCCGCTGACATCCGCCGCAAGGTGGAGATCGGTTGCTATCAGGGGATCCGGCACCGCCGTGGTCTTCCTGTGCACGGACAGCGCACCCGGACCAACGCGCGTACGCGCAAGGGGCCGAAGCGCACCGTGGCCGGCAAGAAGAAGCCCGCTAGGAAATAGCCGGCCCGAAACCGTACACATAGGAGCGCAAAAAGCCAATGGCTGGAGCAAAGCCACGCGGTGCGAAAAAGCTGCGCCGCAAGGAAAAAAAGAACGTTGCGATGGGCCACGCGCACATCAAGAGCACGTTCAACAACACCATCGTCTCCATCACCGACCCGACCGGTGCGGTCATCTCCTGGTCTTCTTCAGGCCAGGTCGGCTTCAAGGGTTCGCGCAAGTCGACCCCGTTCGCCGCGCAGATGGCCGCCGAGTCCGCTGCACGCCGCGCCATGGAGCACGGCATGCGCAAGGTGGACGTGTTCGTGAAGGGGCCCGGCTCCGGGCGAGAGACCGCGATTCGTTCCCTGCAGGGCGCGGGCCTGGAAGTCGGTTCGATCAACGACGTCACGCCGCAGCCTCACAACGGTTGCCGTCCGCCTAAGCGGCGTCGGGTCTGAGAAAGAGGAGATTGAAGAGACATGGCTCGTTACGCCGGACCCGATTGCCGCCGTTGCCGCCGCGAGAAGATGAAGCTGTTCCTCAAGGGCAGCAAATGCGAGAGCGCCAAGTGCCCACTGGAGTCACGGCCGTTCCCGCCCGGGCAGCACGGCCGCGGTCGTCCCAAGGAGACCGAATACCTGCTTCAGATGCGTGAGAAGCAGAAGGCCAAGCGCACGTACGGTGTCCTTGAGAAGCAGTTCCGCAACTACTACGAGGAAGCCAACAAGCGCGCCGGCAAGACCGGTGAAGAGCTGCTGCGCATCCTCGAATCGCGGCTGGACAACGTTGTGTTCCGCGCCGGCTTCGCAAAGTCGCGCGACATGGCCCGTCAGTTGGTCACCCACGGCCACTTCATCGTCAACGGACGCAAGGTCAACATCCCTTCCTACCGGGTGAGCGCCAAAGACATCGTCGAGGTGCGCCCCAAGTCGGCCGAGATGACGCCCTTCGTGGTCGCTCGCGCCGAGGCGGGGGAGAAGAACATTCCCGCCTGGTTGGAGCCGATCCCGTCGAAGATGAAGATCCTGGTCCACTCGCTTCCAGCACGCCAGGTCATCGACACCCAGGTGCAGGAACAGTTGATCGTCGAGCTCTACTCGAAGTAGGCGTCGACCGCGCGGCTTCCATGGTTTTGTGGAAGCCGCGCATACTCCATTGTTTGTGACGTCATATAGCGGGCGTCCGACGAAAAGGAAACCCATACAGTGCTCATCACACAGCGACCGTCTCTGTCGGAAGAGTCGATCTCCGAAACCCGCTCCCAGTTCTCCATCGAACCGCTGGAGCCCGGTTTCGGTTACACGCTCGGTAACTCGTTGCGTCGCACCCTGCTGTCGTCGATCCCGGGCGCAGCCGTCACCTCGATCAAGATCGACGGTGTGTTGCACGAGTTCACCACGATTCCCGGTGCTAAAGAGGATGTCGTCGAACTCGTCCTCAACGTCAAGCAGCTGTGCGTCTCCTCCGACTCCGACGAGCCGGTGACGATGTACCTGCGTAAGCAGGGCCCCGGCGATGTGACCGCCGGAGACATTCAGCCGCCGTCGGGCGTGACCGTGCACAACCCCGAGTTGAAGCTGGCGACACTGAACGCCAAGGGCCGTCTCGACATGGAATTCACCGTCGAGCGTGGCCGCGGATACGTTTCGGCCGCGCAGAACAAGCAGCCGAACCAGGGGATCGGTCGTATTCCGGTCGACTCGATCTATTCGCCGGTGGTCAAGGTCAGCTACCGCGTCGAGGCGACGCGTGTTGAGCAGCGCACCGACTTCGACAAGCTGATCATCGACGTCGAGACCAAGCCGTCCATCGGCCCTCGTACCGCGTTGGCGTCGGCCGGTTCCACTCTGGTGGAGCTGTTCGGGCTGTACCGCGAACTCGACTCTGCCGCCGAAGGCATCGATGTGGGCCCGTCGCCCGCCGATGCTCAGTTGGCAGCCGATCTGGCGTTGCCGATCGAGGAACTGGAGCTGACGGTTCGGTCGTACAACTGCCTCAAGCGCGAGGGTGTCGACAGCGTCGGCGAGCTCATCAACCGCACTGAGGCCGACCTGCTCGACATCCGCAACTTCGGTCAGAAGTCGATCGACGAGGTCAAGATGAAGCTGGCCGGTCTGGGCTTGGCCCTCAAAGACTCACCGGGAAGTTTCGACCCGGCCGAGGCCGCTGCCGCCTATGACGACAGCGAGTACGAGGACTACGACGACGGCGAAGACCTTCGCGAGACCGAGCAGCTTTAAGAAGCTGTTTGAGAACCGACCGGCCCTTCGAGGCTGTAGTTATTAAAGGAGCTAAGAACAATGCCACAGCCTACTAAGGGCACTCGCCTGGGTGGCTCTCCGGCACACCAGCGACTCATGCTGGCGAACCTTGCCACGTCGCTGTTCCGTCACGGCAGGATCACCACGACCGAGGCCAAGGCGCAGCGCCTGCGTCCCTACGCCGAGCGTCTGGTGACGTTTGCCAAGCGCGGCGACCTGGCGTCGAGGCGCCGGGCGATTGCCAAGATGACCGACCGGGACGTGACCCACGCGCTGTTCGACGACATCGTCGAGCGTTACGGCAACCGCGACGGTGGATACACCCGCATCGTCAAGATCGGTCCGCGTAAGGGCGACAACGCCCCCATGGCGGTCATCGAGCTGGTCGAGGCGCTGGCGGAGGCCCCCGCACCCAAGCGTAAGAAGGCCAGCCGCAAGGCCACCAAGGCCGAAGCGGTGGAGGCGCTCGCCGGCGGTGACGAAGACGAGAAGCCCGCAGTGAAGTCGGACTCCGACGACACCGCTTCGGAGCCGGAGGCCAAAGCCGACGACACCGACAGCGAAACCACCGAGGAAAAGGCCGACGACAAGTAGGCCACAACCTTGCCTTTCGGCCGCACCACGGCTCCCGTTCGGGAGAGGGGTGCGGCCGTTATGTTGCCCGGACGCATGTGCGTGACCTATCGAGAAAGTTCCACCATGGATGACACCTCCCGGCCCCTCTCGACATCGGTGAGACTTCGTCTGGACATTTCCTACGACGGCACGGACTTCGCGGGGTGGGCCAAACAACCGCGACAGCGGACGGTCGCCGGGGAGGTGGCCACCGCGTTGGGGCACCTGTTTCCCGGTTACGAAGGATTGACCGTCGCGGGGCGCACCGACGCCGGTGTGCACGCCACCGGTCAGGTCGCGCATGTGGACGTGTCGCCGGAACACTGGAGGGACCGCGCGGACGATGTGTTGTGGCGCCTTCGCGGGATCCTGCCGCCGGATGTCCGGGTCCGGGCCGTCACCGAGGTCGACAAGGCGTTCAGCGCTCGATTCTCCGCCGAATCCCGTCGCTATGTCTACCGCGTATGTGATGCCATATTCGGTGTCGACCCATTGCGCCGCAACGATACTCTCGCGTGGCCACGGCCGTTGGATCTGGCGGCCATGCAGCGGGCGAGCGCGTCACTGCTGGGGGAGCACGACTTCGCGGCGTTCTGTAAAAAACGGGAAGGCGCGACGACGATCCGCGCATTGACCCGCATCGACTGGGAACGCGGCTCCGACGGTATTTTGACGGCGACGGTGGTGGCCGACGCCTTCTGCCATTCGATGGTGCGCAGTCTCGTGGGGGCCATGCTGGCGGTCGGAGACGGACGCCGTGACGCCGATTGGCTGGTTGGTCTGTTGACACTGGGACGTCGAAGCGGTGAGGTGGTCGTTGCTCCGCCGCACGGCTTGACTCTGGCGGAGGTGGCCTACCCGGTGGACGCGGCCGGTTGGGCTCTACGCGACGCGCAGACTCGTCGGCTACGGACTTTGTCGTAACGGACCCGTATACACGAACCGGCGCCTTTCACGATGGAAAGGCGCCGGTTGTTCGACTCTGTCAGCCCAGTGACGTCGCGTACACCTCGACGGTGTCCACGTCACCGGGGTCGGGGTAGACGTCGTCCCACTCGAATGTGACGGTTTGTTCGGAGTCGCCCGGATCCACCTCGCCGACGGCGATGTCACCGTCTGAGGAAAGCGATCCGCCGATGATCGCGCCCGCTTCGTTACGGAACACGACGATCAGGTCGACCTTCTCGGTCGTGTCGTGGCCGGACGCGATGGTGAAGCTCAGTTCGGCCTCTCCATCTGTCACGTCCACGGCCGGATCGGTGACCGTGAGCGTGCCCCGGTGGTCGTCGGTTCGTCGGCAGGCGTTGACAACGGTGTACTCGACCCTGTCGGGTTCGTCGGCGAGTACGACCCAGTCCGATACCGCCCCCACCGGCCCGGATACGGCCATCGGCAGGACCTCTCCGGAGGCGGCGGGGTCCTCTCCACCGCTCCAACCCAGAGGCTTGTCGTCGCCGTCAAACCACTCCACCCGGACGTCGGCATCAACCCAGTCGACCGTGTCGTCGGCAGTGAACAGGGCGGTGTAGTTCAGCCACCATTCACCGTCACCTACCTGTTTGAGGTTCCAACCGTCCTCGGCGACGGTGAAGCCGTCGGGATCGTTGGAACACACGACGGCTTCGGCCGGAGACGACGCAGGCGGGGCGGGTTCCTCGCCGGACTCGGACGATGTGCAGGCGGTCAAACCCAACAACAGAGCCGACAAACTCGCTCCGTACAACCGCTTGCGTATCGACCGAGAGGTTTGACCACCGGTGGGGGACACGAACTTCACCTCATTCGACGGTTTCCTGGACGTTTTCCTGTGTCGCGTCACCGAAGCCGTCCCCGTTGCCCGATTCCGGGCGGGGTGCCCGGACCAAATTGGGATTAGAGTCCATCAGGCTCGCCAACGCGGCCATGCCGTTGGTGCCCAGTTCGGTGTAACCGGAGTCGAGGTCGGTGTAGGTCTTGTCTACGGCTTCCTTGATTTTTTCGATGGTCCCGTCGAGGGTCGAATCACCAAGCGCGAATTTCTCGGTTTCGGCTCCGTCCAAAGCCTTGGCCGTGTTGACAGCGCCGCCGAGGATGCCGATGCCGGCTCCCACCAACGCGATACCGGTGCCGCCCGCGGCGATGGTCGCAACACCACCGGCGATGGCCAACACACCGCCGGCGACACCCAGGATAGTGGTGATGTCGGCGCCTCCACCGCAACAACCGTCGAAACTTTCCACGGCTTCAAGCCCGTCGTGGGCGATGGCGTCGATGTCACCGCGCGCCTTGGTCATCAGACCCTGGTGCATGCCCAGAAGGTTACGCATCGCGCGGATGGCGTTGATCTGGTTACCGGCTGCGGTGGGGATCCGTGGAAGAAACTGCGTCCGAAACACCTTGGAGGTGCTGGAGTTCCAACCGTTGGTGGCGTCCTGAACGCCGGAGATGTTCGCCGTGACGGCGGCTCCGATCATGCTTTCACCGAGGTTCCCGGTGGCGGCATTGATGTCGATTTCACCGCCTTCACCTTGGGAGACGGTCAGCAGCGATTCGGCTCCGGCGGTCTGCTCCAACGTGCTGATGGGAGCCTCGGCCCGGTCCGGCTTCGGGAAGCCCCCGCCACGGTCGAACAGGTCCACGATCCAGGTGAGGTGTTCGTTCTTCAACGAATCCCGGGTCGCAGCCTCGTCCGCGGCGTCGAAGGTGAGCAGGTCGATCTCGTAGTTGGAACGGTAGTCGTCGACAACCTGCTTCCAGTGCCCGTCGAGAAGGCTGTACCCCTTGTCCGGCGGTGTGGGAGGAATCTGCACGCTGGAAGGGTCGTCGGACGCGTTGTACTTATCGATGTAGATCTGATACAGCTCGTATTCGACCGCCCGACGCACCCCTTCGGCGTCGTCGAACACGGTGCGCGCGGCTACGTCGGCGACGGTGTCCTTTATTTGCGTGGCGAGGTCTTTAAGATGAGCGGCGAAAGCGCCCTCATCCATGGTCAAGTGTCCATCACAGGCGGGCATTAGTCACCTTCAGGGCGTTCGGCGTCGTCGTATTCCGGCTCGGGGACGACCTGATCGGGGTTGTCCGGGTCGGCTTCGGGGAGCGGGTCGGCCAGGTCGTCGTTCTGGCCGTCCTCCGTGGCGTCCAAAGCGTCGTTGTAGTCGGCGATGCTTTGCGCAACCTCATCGGCGTTTGCGGAGTCCTCGTCGCACATGGCGTTTACGTACCGGACGAGGGTCCTGCCGGTGTCGTTCAAATTGTCCTGGCTATCGGCCAGGTAGCCCCAAATGGTATTTACCACAGTGGACCATGGTCCACTTACCGTGCCGTTCTCGAACACATCGCCGAGGCTGGCAACCGAGCTGATCTGGGAAATCGCGGATCCATACTCGGAGCCAAGGTCGGTGAGGGTCTGAGACGCAAGCAGCAAATCTACAGGGTCGACCTCGAGGGTCATGCCAACTCCTTTCTATCTAAACGGATTTAACGAGCCGAATGTTTGAGACTGCGAAGAATTTCGCTGGGTCCAAAGTTGTTAGTCCTCAGTGAATTCATCGCGGTGGTCCACCGTTTCATGGCGGCTTTAACCAGCGCGGCCAGTTCACGTAGAAACGTCTCCTCCGGAATGGATTTAACCGTTCCCGGTTTGATTCGGATCGCCCATTTCGTCCCGCCCTTCACGATGATCGTCATGTGGGAGCTGTGAACGGTTATCTGCTCGCGGTCACGTTGCTCGATCAGTCGACGTTCGGCCGACGACGTCGGTTTCCGGGTCCTGAACTCCCGATCGCCGTCCGCCTTGGTCGCCATGACCGCGTCCTTACGTGCACGTTCCCGCGATACCCATGCCAGCTTCGCCAGCTGAACAAGCTGGGCCTCCAGCGAGCCGTCGCTGTACCGCTCGTAGGCGTTGGGGGCAAATCGAACGCTCCTGACCATGCCCTGAGCGACTCTGGCGGTGATCTGCCCGTCGGGTGAGACCACCTCCTCGTCGTGTTGGGACAGCTCACGTACGAAGACACTGTGATTCGGCGATGCGGTCACCGTGACCACCTATTCCCTGTTTTCGGCTGGGGGTTAATCCTGTTGGGTGGGGACCACATCAATTTACCGGCCGAGAGCAAAATATTCGGCCCCGGGCCTAACCGAATTTCGTCACAGGCGTTTATTGGTGGCGGTCGATTCCCATTCTTCACACTGATTT
The DNA here is from genome assembly GCA_019113825.1 of Candidatus Stackebrandtia excrementipullorum. Classification (GTDB taxonomy): domain Bacteria; phylum Actinomycetota; class Actinomycetes; order Mycobacteriales; family Micromonosporaceae; genus Stackebrandtia; species Stackebrandtia excrementipullorum. The sequence goes on from DXGR01000122.1 coordinate 29,136, forward strand.
AACAACCATCGCTTCCGTGTTGCGCGTAAACATCGAGCTTGTCTCGCCATTGACAGCGGAAGGTTGTTGTGTCGACACCGTTCGTGTTGGCCCGTTTGGTCGACCCGGCGGCCATGTGGAGTCGCCCCTCTTGTATCGAGACCGTACAAGGCGAACAATGTTCATGTTCAACCCGTGGTGATGTCCAGCACAGTCTTTGGAGGACCGATGAAGCACGTACGGTGGGACACGGCACTGGGCGTAGTGGTGTTCGTGGACATGCTCCGGGTCCTTCTCCCATCACTGATCACGCTCTTCGGTCAGGCCGGTGGCACACCGCCGGAGTACATGGGCCTGTTCGCGCTCGCCTGGTTTCTACCGGCGATGGCGGTTCCGTGGTCGGTCTCGATCGTCTCGGCGCGAAAAATCGCGCTCGTCGCCGGATGCGGGCTTATCGTTGCTCGGATTGTGATGCAGGCCGGTGACGGCGGCGAACGCCAGCTGTACACCGCCGGTGTCGGCGTGGCACTCGGGCTCGTCTGGCTGACGGCTACCACCACCGACTCCCGTGACACCACCGCCGTTCTGCGCGGTCTCCTCGCCGGCCTGGGCATCGCCACGATGTTGCACGCCGCGTTGGCCGACATCGACCTGGCATGGCGGGAACCCGCGTTCGCCGTTCCTCTGTTGGTTGTGGAACTTGCCGCGTTCGGTGTTCTGCTGCTACGTACTCGGCCAGGAACGTCCACAGCCCACGCCGTGCTGCCTCTGGCCGCCTGTGGGCCCGTTCTGTTGTTGTGGGGCATGTTTCTGGGCAACACCGCACACTTCCACCGGATGGGTGGCGTCGTCGCCGTGGCGGCCGGTTCGGCGGCGACCGTCCTGTGGGTGTGGTGGCCCACGGGCCGCCCGCGGAGCCGCCGACACCGCATCGTCGCAGCCGCTGTTCTCGTCGCGGCCGTGGGCTTTTTGTCGATCGACGGACTCGACACCGCCTACCCGGGCCTAGGTGTTGTCGTGACGCTGTCCGCACTGTTCAGTGTCGCCGTGCTGCTACGTGAAGCCACCACCGTCGACGACCCGGTACCGCCGTCACGACGAGGCCACGTGACGGCCCTGTCGATGCTCGGTTTCCTTATCCTGACCTTCGCCTACTACGCGGCGTTCGACCTCGGGTACCCCAACTGGTGGGTGCCGCCCCTGACCGCCGTGTTCATCGGGATTGTGGGTGTGGCCGGAACCGACGTGGGGGAGCACGCGGTCAAACGACCCGCGATCCTGCCGGTGGCGTTCACGGCGGCCGCTGCGGTGGCCACCGCCCTGGTCGCACCCCTGTGGCAACAATCCTCGCCGCCGGGTAACCCGCCACCGGACGGACTGCGAGTCGCCGCCTACAACATTCGGATGGGATACGACCTGTCGGGCCGCTTGGCGCTGGACCGGCAGGCGGACGTTCTGGCGGCGTTGAACGCGCATGTCATCGCATTGAGCGAGGTGGACCGTGGCTGGTTCCTGAACGGAGGACACGACAACCTGCGTAGGCTTGCCGATCGCCTCGACATGGAACTCGTCTGGGCTCCAGCCGATGGGAATCATTGGGGCGACGCGGTGCTGACGAACCTGAAAACAACCGGCGTCAAGCGACACACGCTCGTCGACGGTGGGCCGACGGGAGCCCAGGCTCTCGAACTCACCCTTAACCATCGAGGCAGCCCGGTCACGTTCATCGCCACCCACCTGCAACCGCCACCCGACTGGGAGCCGCTTGCCCAAGTGGAGCAGCTGGCTCGTATCGTCGCCGATGCGGCGGAGACCGGGCCGGTCGTCTTGGCCGGCGACCTCAACATCGAACCGGATACCCCGCCGTGGGACGTCCTTTTCGATGCCGGGCTGACCGATCCGTTCGCCCGTCCCTTTCCGACCATGGCGGGGGATGCGGTGCAGCAGATCGACCACATCCTGGTGACCGGCCGGTTCGACGTATACGACGCCGCCAACCCCGACGTGCCGTATTCCGACCATCGCCCGATCGCGGTAACCCTCTTCCTCGAAGAGGAGCGGTATTCCCGTTAACCGTTTTCGGCCAGCACATCCGGCAGATACGTGTCCACCAGGTCGGTCACGATCCCCGTGACCGCCTCGTCGTCGCGCGATATTCCTCCGCCGTGTACGTCGCCGATAACGGCGTAGAGCACGTAATGGCCGTAGGTGTTGTATCCCAGCACCGTCGGGTCGAGCCCGAGATGTTCACCCGGCCCGTCGCTGCGCAGTGCGGTGAACGCGCCGCCGTCACCGGAGTCGATGTGTTCCCGGATCTTCTCGGCCTCACCGGCTTCGGCGACGTTGACCACCCCGAGCGTTGTCACGTACTCGTCGTCCGGCGAGACCACGGTCGCCCGCACCACCTGAGAACAGTCCACTTCGGCCAGAATCTTCGACAGTCCGTCCGTGGCGGCATCGGCGCAGTCGTGAAGTTCCTGAGAAGTCAACACTCGGTAACCGGCGGGAATTGACGCGGCATCGAACAGAGCGTCGGTCGACAACGGTGCCGCGTCGTCACGAACCTGCGGACCGTGCCCCGACGGTGACGCCGACACGTCCGTTGTCGGCGTCGTCGCATGAGCCTGCTGCTCGCCGTCGCCGGCGAGCGTAAGCCAGGTGCCGGTGACGCACGCGGCGACCGCGATGAACGCGACGACCGTCGCCAGCGTGATCAGCCAGCCGCGGCTTCGCTGCTGTGCTCGAACCGCAGCACGATGAAGCGCCGGAGACCCGCGTCGAACATCGGGGCCGGGCATCGGCGGCGGCTCGGGGATCTCGGGTCGGTCGTGCGTCGGCGGGGAGTCGGACACGTCGAATCGGTCGTGCGTCGGCGGAGGCCTCTCGATCGAATTCGCGGGCCGTTCGGAAACGCTACGGGGAGTACCAAAGGGAGATTGGCTGTGTGCCACGGATCCCACCGTAACGGGTCGAACGCGCATCGCGGTGGAGTTGCGTGAATCGGCTCCCATCGTGTGCCCGACAATGTCCACGTGAGCGAATCCGAGTTTTACTTCTCGTCACGCCCGTCCAGCCAGGTCAAGCGACACATTGTCACCGTTCCCGTCGCCGGGCGGGACGTGACTCTGCACAGCGCCTCCGGCGTGTTCTCGGCGACACGTCTGGACCCCGGTACGGCGGTTCTGTTGCGAAAGGCCCCGCTACCGACCGCGAAAGGTTCCTATCTCGACCTCGGTTGCGGATACGGGCCGATCGCGATTTCGCTGGCGCTGACGTCCTCCGGTCAAGTGACCGCCGTGGACGTCAACTCGCGGGCCCTTGAACTGGTCGACACCAACGCGCGTGAACTCGAGGTCGATGTCACGGCGGTGCAGCCGCACGACGTGCCTGCGGACGCGATGTTCGACGAGATCTGGTCCAACCCGCCGATCCGTGTGGGCAAGTCGGAGCTCCACGACCTGTTGGACGAGTGGCTTCCCCGGCTCAAACCCGGCGGTGTGGCCTGGCTGGTCGTGGCTCGGCACAAGGGCGCCGACTCACTGGTCGACTGGTTGAATGCGCGGGGCCGTCCGACCGAAAAATACGCATCGGCCAAGGGATACCGCGTCTTGCGGGTGCGCTCCGAACGCTGTGCATGAGAGATCTCCCGTCGCCTGCGTCGGGTGTGGTAGCCGGTCGTGGGCGCATCGGTGCCGCCTGACTCGCGCAACCGATAAGGCCGGAGCCGGTCGCGAGAACCGGCGTATCGTTATGTCCATGGTTGACCGTTGGCCTGACACGACACCGGGACTACTCCGTCTCCCGTCCGGCCGCCTCGTTCGCGGTCGCGGCCTCGGTCGGCCCGCGCCGTCCGGTCCCGAGCCGACGTTCGGTCTCTACCTGCTGGACCGACGGCCGAACTCGTTCGACTGGGAAAGCCGTTGGGTTGCGTGGCCCGACTTCCGGCTCCCCACCGACCGCGCCGAGGCCGCCGAGGCCTTCGCTCAAGTGTGGGAACGCGCCGACACCGACCGGGTCGAGGTGGCGTGCCACGGAGGTCACGGTCGCACCGGCACCGCGTTGGCGTGTATCGCGATCCTTGACGGCGTTCCCACCGACGAGGCCGTCGAATACGTGCGGGCCCGATACGCGCCACGCGCCGTGGAGACGCCGTGGCAGAAACGGTTCGTACGCCGCTTCCACCCCGGTGCCGCCACCCGATAGATCTCGGCTCAACGATCCACCGGTGGCCTGTTTTTCAACAGAAATTCGATACACCCGAGTCTGCGCGGCGAACCTACGGCGGGTTCACGGGCACCGTCCGTCTCGACGACATCACGAGTGGACACCGCCGCGCAACAACGCCTGAGCCACCGTCACGGTTCGGCGCGACTGGTACCGCATGGACGCCAACTGGTCTTCTCCGGGCATCGGTTGATCCGGTGTGCCGCCGACGTGGCTGGCGCCATACGGGTTGCCGTGTTTGAACTGGATCGGGTCCCCGTATCCGGGCGGAACGATGATGCACCCCCAGTGGTAGAAGGTGTTGTTGAGGGACAGGATCGTGGACTCCTGTCCACCATGGGCGGTCGCTGATGCGGTGAACGACGACACGACCTTGTTGACCAGTTTTCCGGCCTGCCATAGGGGTCCGGTCAGGTCGATGAACTGTTTCATCTGCGATGTCGGCAAACCGTAACGCGTCGGAGTGCCGAGCATGATTACGTCCGCCCACTCCAGGTCGTCGACCGAGGCGGTGGGGACGTCTGCGGTGGCGTCGCGGTGCGCCGACCAGTCTTCGTTGGACTCGATGGCGGAGTTCGGTGCCAGCTCGGTGACCTTTCGCAACCTGACGTCCGCTCCGTCGACGGCAGCGGCTTCGTCGGCCGCGGCCTTGGCCAGCGCGTACACCGTTCCCGTTGCCGAATAATAGATGACCGCCACGTTGACCGATGTGGGCATGGGACCTCTCCTATCGTCGTTTTGGGCCGCGCGCACGCGGAAAACACCGCTTAGGGCTGCGGACGCGATCCTATGCCCAAACATCCGTATTTACGGCTTTTTAGCCTCTTGCGGCTTTTGTTAAACATCGCGTAGCGTGAAGTCGACCGGCTTGACCCGGTTGCGACGTCCGCCTGTGGCCGAACACCG
>DXGR01000123.1 GCA_019113825.1 Candidatus Stackebrandtia excrementipullorum
GATCATGACCGTCCACGCGGCGAAGGGCCTGGAATGGGACTGCGTGGCGGTTCCGGGGCTGACCGCCGAACGGTTCCCGGGCACAGCGCGGGACGCGAACTGGTTGACGGCCCCCGGCAAGCTGCCCTACCCCCTCCGAGGTGACGCCCTCGAACTGCCCGCGCTCAACATTCGCGACGTCGCCAAGCCGGCTGACCTTAAGACCGCCGTCGCGGCGTTTCAACGGGATCTGAAGACCCATCACGAGCTCGAGGAACGCCGACTGGCGTATGTGGCGTTGACTCGGGCACGCCACCGGCTCTGGGCATGCGGCTATCACTGGGACCACGGGTCGGCCAAGAAACGCGGTCCCTCGGTCTTTCTGGAAGAGGTGCGGCGTCACGCGTCCGAGGAGACCTGGGTCACCGAGGACGGCGACCAGAATCCTCTGCTCGCCGAATCGCCCCAGGCCATGTGGCCCGATCCGACGCCGTTGGGGGCACGTCAACAGGACTGGTTGACCGCCGCTCACGATGTACGGTCCCACGACGGTTCGGCCATCGAAGACACCGATATCGCTCAGGAAACCGAGATGCTGTTGGCCGAGGCGGCTCAGCGGTACGACAACCGTGCACTGCTCCCACTGCCACAACAGATCTCTGTTTCTCAGCTGGTGAACTGGCATGCCGACGGCCAGGAGTTCGCGGTCTCGATACGCCGCCCGGTGCCTGGTCCGCCGACGCCTCACGCCCGCCGCGGCACGGCTTTTCACGCCTGGGTCGAACGTCATTTCGGTGCCGGAGCTCTGCTGGACGTCACCGAACTCCCCGGCGCCGCCGACCCCGACGTCGACCCGGACGAGGAACTGGTCGCACTTCAGGAGGCGTTCAAGGCTTCTTCGTGGGCCGGACGCACCCCGGTGGCGCTCGAAGTGCCGTTCTCCACGGTGCTGGCAGGTGTGGTGATCCGGGGTCGTATGGACGCGGTGTTCGCCGTGGACGACGGTTTCGTCGTTGTCGACTGGAAAACAGGACGCCCGCCACGAGGTGCGTCCGCTCGAGCCGCGGCGACCCAGTTGGCGGCCTATCGACAGGCGTGGGCGGGGCTGCGCAACGTCCCCCTCGAGAAGGTCGATGCGGCATTTCACTACGTCGCACCGAACCTGACGGTGTGGCCACGGGACCTGATGAACGTCGACGATCTGGCGGCACCGTTGCGCACGGACAAGCCGAACACCGTCGAACCCTGATCGCAACGCGTCTCGACGATCCACCCGAGAGGCGTGGGACGGTGAAAGGCGCGGTTTCTCCCGACGCCCCGGCGATCGGCTGGCGCGGATCGGTGACACTGGAGGCGTGACTCACTGGAATCAGCCACCCGAATCCGAGGAGCCCCGATCGGAGGCGCCCGACCCGCTCGCGAACGTGTCTCCGGACGGGGATCGGCGCATGCTCACCTGGTTCGGTGTCGGAGGTGCGGTGATCGCCGTGGTCGGTTTGATCGTGGTCATCGTCATGAACCTGACAACCGGGCTACCGGGGTCGACCCCTCCTCGTCCCGACGGCCCCGATGAGAGCCTTCCTCCGTTGGCGGCGGCGTGTCCGCCCCCCACGGAGGCTCCCCCGGAGGGGAAAGAGGCACCGGCGTATGAGGGCGAGGTCACCGTCGACCAGGTCAGTGGCATCAGCTACCGCGCGTATGGCGACCCGTGGATGGGTTGGCACCAGAACTGGACCAGCGGCGAGCTCCAGGTTTCCTACACCGTCGGCCAATACTTCGTCACCGAGAACTACCCGGGTGGCCAATATCTGGCGTCGATCCTGTCGGGGAGCGTCCCCGCGGCGGTCAACGACGGTACCGACCTGGACTTGAAATGTGTCAGCGAACAGGTCGTCGCGGATGTGCGTGACAACTACTACCCGCAGCCGAACACCATGGAGAACATTCGCAACGAGGCAGTGACCCTCGGGGGCCGTCCTGCGTGGATTCGTGAGTTCAGGCTGAGCTTCGACGGGGAAGGGCTGGCCGCCACGGACGAGTTGGTGGGTGTGGCACTCATCGATGTAGGCCGTGCCGAGGCCGCCGTGTTGTATGTCTCCATTCCGGGGACCCATTCGGAATACGATCACGTCGTCGACGAGGTGATGGAATCCGTGCGCCCGACAGATTGACCGCGCAATACGAAGCCGCCCCTCCCACGGGAGGGGCGGCTTCGGCCGTTCATGACCGCTAAGCCGCGGTGAAGCCCACCCCACGTGCCACCGGCTCACCCAGTTCCACGTAAGCCAACTTGTCCACGGGGACGATGACCCGGCGACCTCGGTCGTCCTCAAACGTCACGAGCGACTTCTTCGAAGTCAGCGCCTCGGTCACGGTCTCGATGATCTCCTCCGCGGAGTCCGCCGCACTTTCCAACACCAGCTCGCGCGGTGCGTGCTGCACACCGATCTTGACCTCCACGGGCACTCCTCCTCGTCATGGGTGGTCGGTGAGCGGCCGGCGTCCGACAACGTGATCGTGTTGCGTTCGCGTCGACCTTCGCCACAGGGCCGCTTCGGAAAGGCTAGCTCACCGGCTGTCAGGCCAGAGCAGGACACCGTGACCGAAGTTCGGGAGCCTCAACGGCCGTCGGGGCCATCCTGCAACGGGAAACGGGAGATGCCGCGCCATGCCAGGGTCATCAGCAGGTCGACCGCCTCTGCTTTGGGGACGGCACGCTTGGACGCCAACCAGCGTCGAGCGGCCATTTCGGCGGCACCGGTCAGCCCCACCGCCAACAGTTCGGCCTTGTCGCGTCCGGCTCCGGTGTCGCCCATGATGGTTTCGGCTATGGCGTGACCACAGTCGCGTTCGACTCGATCGACACGTTCGGCGACAACGGGGTCGTTGCGAAGGTCCGACTCGAATACGAGTCTGAAGGCTTCGCCTTGAGCATCGACGAAGTCGAAGTACGCCTGCATCGCCTTGTGCACGCGTGTCTTGTTGTCGGTGGTGGATTCCATGGCGGCTCTCACCGTGGCGACCAGCGCGGCACCGTGCGTATCCAGCAATGCGAGGTACAGTTCAAGCTTGCCTGGGAAGTGCTGATACAAAACCGGTTTACTGACTCCCGCTCGTTCGGCGATGTCGTCCATCGCCGTAGCGTGATAGCCGCGGGCGACGAAAACCTCTTGAGCTGCGTCCAAGAGCTGGCGACGCCGCTCACTACGCGGTAGTCGTGCACCACGTCCATCGGTGAGTGCCATGCGCCGCCTCATTTCTGTTTTCGTCATGTCGCTACCCCGTATTGGGTATGTAACGTGGTACGGGCGTTTTGAGTAGACCGCCCTTCTTAAGGTAACGTGCGGACAGCCTAGGAGAGGGGTCGCGTGGTGTACGAACCCGACCAACACGATGATGCCGTCACACCCGACAACATCGTGCGCTCACAGTTTGGTTCGCCCCGATCGGGGGCGAACGGGGCCACCGGCCACCGTGACACCTCCTCCGACGTACCCGAAACCTACCGTTTCGACCCACATCGTCCCCGTCGCCGCCGCTACGCCGACGATGACGGTACACAGGCGCCCCAGGCTCAGGCGGCCACCGACGGCCCCGGCGCCTCGAACGAGCCGCCGACGTCGGGGTGGACCGTCGCACGGCCGACATTCGGCAAGGGGCAGAAGGGATCGGGTGGCATGCCACGACGTCCAAGTCGCGCCGAACGCCGTCGAGCCGCCGAAGGCGACACCGCGGAACAACCGGCGACCCCGGCCGCGCCGCCCGCCGTCCCGCCTGTTGCGCCACCGCCGGTCACCGCCGCCACGGGCAGCGAGCCCGACGACACCGCGCAGCAGTACGCCACCGACCGCAAGTCCGACCTGCGTCGGATAGCGTCGTTTCTGCGCAGCACCCAGGACAACGACACCACCGAACAACCGCAGCCTCCCGCCACCGAAGAGCGCACCTCGGAACTGCCGACCGTCCCGGCGACACCGCCGCGCACGGACCTGCAGCCGTTGGCGCCGACGCCGACGCCCGTCGCCGACACGGCGAACGAGGGAGTCTTGGAAGCGGTTCGCAACGTTCCCGGTGTCACCGGCGCACGGTTCACCGACTCGGATCGAAAACTCGCGTTGGACATCGCCGACGACGCCGACAGCGAGGTCGTCCAGCGGCAGGTTTCGGAACTGCTCAACAGTCGACTGGGCATGCGAGTGCAACCGGTCAGCGCGGCGGTGGGGTCGATCGAAACCGGCGACCCGGGCGAGCGTCTGTCACCCGTGAACCGGGCGGTCCTCGAACGCATCCAGGTGATCACATCCGGTTTCGACTCCACGGTCGAGGTGGCCTTGGCACTGGACGGTGCACGGGCCGTGGGCCGCTCCAGCGGTCCGGCCGTCGAATGGCACACGATGCGGGCCGCCGCCGACGCCACCGTCGACGCGGTGAGTGTTCTTGTCGGCCGAGAGGCCAAGGTCGTGGTCGAACACGCCTCCATCGAGACCGCGGGGTCGGTCAAGGTGGCTCTGGTTGTGGTGCTTCTGCTCACCGAGGCCGGCGCCGAGCAACTTGCCGGTGCGGCACCGGTCACCGGCGACAGGCGTCAAGCCATCGTGCACGCCACCTTGTCGGCGCTCAACCGACGTATCGAGATGATGCTGGCCTAGGAGGCGCCGGAGGCGTGCCGCACCGTGGCGAACGGCCTGAGCCGTTACGTCGGCGTCATAGACTTGACGATATGAAACGCGCACTGGTGGCCCCCGAGACCGAGATACGAAAGCGCAGCCGTCTTGCGCCTCCGTGGCCGGGCCGTGAGTACGAGGTCGGCGATCAACGGCTGTTCATTCGTGACACGCCGCCGACCGCCGCCGACACCGAACCGGCTCTGTACATCCACGGTCTCGGAGGGTCTTCTCAAAACTGGACCGACCTGGCCGACGTACTGTCTCATCGTCTGTCGGGTCAATCGGTGGACCTTCCCGGCTTCGGGCACTCCGCCCCCACGACCAGCTACACGATTCCGGCGTTGGCCAGGCGGGTAGCGGCGTGGATCACCATGTCGGATCGCGGACCGGTACACCTGTTCGGCAATTCGCTGGGCGGAGCGGTCTCGGTCTACGTCGCCGCGACGCGTCCCCACCTGGTGAAGTCGCTGACCTTGATATCACCGGCGATGCCGTTCATCGACGTACGGACGTCAAGCCAGTCGCGGCTGCTGCCGTTGTTGGCCATTCCCAAGGCCGAACGGTTCGCCGCACGTGCCATGGCCGCGTTGAGTCCCGAACAGGTCGTCGACCAGTTTGCGGCCAACTGTTGGGGCGACCCCAAAGACGTCCCCGAACAACGGCGGCTGGAAGCCATCGAGGAGATCCGGCGGCGTTCGACCGTGCCGTGGAACTCCGAGGCCTACATACGCACCTTCCGCGCTCTCGTGAGCAGTTTCCTACAGAGCTATCTGCCGGGGTCGTCGTCGTTGTGGCGGTTGGCAGCTCAGATCGAGGCCCCCACGCTGGTCATCTGGGGCAACCTGGACAAGCTGGTGAGTGTTGGCCTGGCGCCACAGGTGGGTCGCGTCATACCCGATTCGCGGCTGTTGATCCTCAACAAGGTCGGCCACGTCGCGATGATGGAGCGTCCCGAAATCGTGGGCCGCGCGTTCGTCGCCATGCTCAACGAGATTCAGGCAAGCGACTAAACTGACGCAAATGTCAGGGACTGACCAGGCTCGTCGCCGGATGATGCGTCGGCGGCGCCGCACGGTCATACTCGCGGTTCTTCTTCTCTCCGTGTCCCTGTTGGTGGTGCGGATCTTCCAGGACTCCCCCGACGAGAAAGCCGACGCCGCGCCCACGTGGGCGACGTCGAGCGAGGCGCCCGCCTCGCCGTCAGACGATCCCCTTTCCACCGGTACGCCTAGCCCGACGCCACCGGTGATCGAAGAGGGTAAGGGAACGTTCGATTACGCCGCGGTCCCCGAAGACGCCTCGATCGCCGGAGACGACGGCGAAATCATGACGTACCGCGTCGCGGTCGAGGAGGGTATCGCCGAGCTCCCGGCAGAGTTCGCCGAGTTCGTCGACCGAGTGTTCCAGGACGAGCGCGGATGGACCGCCGACGGAGACTGGCGGTTCGAACACGTCAGCGACGACCGGCCGAGTTTCACCATCTACCTGGTTTCTCCGACAACTCGGGCAAAACTGTGCGGTACCTCCGACACCTACACCTCATGTCGGCAGGGCGACGCCGTGGTCATCAATCTCGCACGGTGGCTGAATGCAACCAAACATTGGGATGCGCCGCTTGAGGATTACCGTGCCTACGTCGTCAACCACGAGGTAGGGCACCGGTTGGGCGAGGGACATGTCGTGTGCCCCAAGGCCGGGGAACCGTCACCGGTCATGGCACAGCAGACGCTGGGTCTTCACGGTTGCGAGCCCAACGCCTGGCCCTACGTCGATGGCGAATACCTCACAGGTCCGGCGGGGGAATACGAGTAGATCCGCGGGCATTATTGGGGTTATGTCATTGCCACCACTGGTCACGCCTGCAGACGAGCTCACCGTAGAAGAAGTACAGCGCTACTCCCGTCATCTCATCATCCCCGACGTGGCGATGGACGGTCAGAAGCGCCTCAAGAACGCTCGCGTCCTGTGTGTGGGCGCGGGCGGGCTCGGTTCGCCCGCGTTGATGTACCTGGCCGCCGCCGGGGTGGGCACCCTGGGCATCATCGACTTCGACATCGTCGACGAATCCAACCTTCAACGTCAGGTCATCCACGGCCAATCCGACATCGGTCGTTCCAAGGCCGAATCCGCGGCCGACTCGGTCCGTGAGATCAACCCGTTGGTCACGGTGAACATTCACAACGAGGTCCTGACCAACGACAACGTCATGGACATCTTCGCCGAATACGACCTCATCATCGACGGCACCGACAACTTCGCCACCCGTTACATGGTGAACGATGCGGCGGTGTTGCTGGGCAAGCCTTACGTGTGGGGGTCGATCTATCGATTCGATGGACAGGCCAGCGTGTTCTGGGCCGAACACGGGCCCTGCTACCGCTGCCTCTACCCCGAGCCGCCCCCGCCCGGGATGGTGCCGTCGTGCGCCGAGGGAGGTGTCCTCGGAGTGTTGTGCGCCTCGGTCGGTTCCATCCAGGTCAACGAGGCCGTCAAACTTCTGACCGGCATCGGGGACACATTGGTCGGCCGTCTGATGGTCTACGACGCCTTGGAGATGTCATACCGTAGCGTCAAGGTCCGAAAGGACCCCGGTTGTGCGGTGTGCGGCGAAAACCCCACGGTGACCGGGTTGATCGATTACGACGACTTTTGTGGCACCGTCACCGAGGAGGCATCGAACGCCGTGCAAGGTTCGACCATCACCGCAGGCGAACTCAAGGAATGGATCGACGCGGGCAAGTCGATCGACTTGATCGACGTGCGTGAGCCCGCCGAATACGAGATCGTCCGCATCCCGGGGGCACGGCTGCTCCCCAAGGGCGACATCGTCTCCGGTGCTGCGCTCTCGGAGTTGCCGACCGACCGGCAGGCGGTCTTCTACTGCAAGGCGGGCGTACGCTCCGCCGAAGCGCTGGCCGCGGCCAAGGCCGCCGGCCTGTCCAACGCCGTTCACGTCCAGGGAGGCGTGCTGGCGTGGATCAACCAGGTTGATCCCAGCCTTCCGAAGTACTGATTCAGAGCTACTCACCGAGAGCCGTATGACGGGTTCCGTCGTGCGGCTCTCGAGTTCTCTACGCGTCCAATCGGTCGAGAAACGGATATGGGCCACGTAGGTGAGCAAAGGTAACCCGGTGGTCTGTACCGAAACCCGACACGAGCGCATAGATTAGCGGAGTCCGTATTAGTCGGTACTCGTTTCTCAACGGGGTACCTCGCCCATCTAGGAAATAACAGGTGTCACATCCACCTCCTTCACCCCCGTCGCCTCCACCGCCCGCCGCAGGCGGTGGCCTATATCAGCTGGGATTGAGTCCGCGTCCCGACACTCCCGTCAAGGTCATGCGGTTCATGCAGTTGATGTGGGGGGCCGGCTGTGCAGGGGTCGCCTTCGCGCTCTTCAGCATTTTGGCCGCGGTCACGCTGCCGTTTTATCTGGCAACGGGCGGGTTTATCGGAGCTGCGATCTTCGCTCTTGCCGCATCCGCCGGATTGTGCGCCATGGCGTACATGCTGTTCACCGGGCGCATCGCCCGCATGGTGACCGCCGACCGCCGACTCGTTCCGTTCATCACGCTGGGCATCGCCGGGCTGATCACCATGTCGAACATGGTCTTCGCATGGGGGCCGGCCTGGTACGTGCTTCTGGCGCTGCTGCTTCTGCTGGCCAAAATCGGGGCCATCATCACGGGGTTCATCCTCTTGTTGCAGCCCGAGGTGGTCGCGTGGCTCAACGCTCAGCAGGGGCCCCCGACGGCTCCGCCTTCGGGATACGGCGGTCCTCCGCCTCCGCCGCCCTACGGTGGGACGCAGCCACCGCCTCCGGCGCACGGTGGGCCTCCACCACCGCCTCCGGCGGGCCCTCCACCGGCGAACTGATCGCCTCGTGGGCGGGTTGACACGATCAATGTGTCGCCCCGCCCACGAATCAACGCATCAGGCTTCCTCGCCCAGGACCGCCTTCAGGAACGTACGGGTACGTTCGTGTTCCGGCTGGCCCATGACCTGCGACGGCGGACCGTCCTCGACGACGACGCCGCGGTCGAACATCATCACCCGGTCGGAGACGTCACGGGCGAAGCCCATCTCGTGGGTGACGATAAGCATCGTGATGTCGGTGGTGGCGGCGATGTCCTTGAGGAGATCGAGAACATCCGCGACCAGTTCGGGGTCGAGCGCCGACGTCACCTCGTCCAACAGCAGAATGTCCGGAGACATGGCCAGCGACCGCGCGATGGCGACACGCTGCTGCTGTCCACCCGACAGCTGGGACGGGTAGTTGTCGGCCTTGTCCGACAGCCCCACCAGATCCAGCAGTTCCCTGGCACGTTCATGAGCCTCGTCCTTGGAAACGCCCAAGGTGTGGATGGGGGCCTCAGTGATGTTGCGCATCACCTTCATGTTGGGGAACAGGTTGAACTGCTGGAAGACCATCCCGATCTTTTTTCGGACCTGGCGCAAATGCGCCTCATTGGCCGTAACCAGCTGGCCCCCGCGCTTCATGTGGGACAGAGGTTCCCCCTCCACCCGAATGACGCCACTGGTGACCTTCTCCAAGGTCATCAGCAAACGGAGGATCGTTGTTTTACCCGATCCCGACGGACCGATCAGAGTCACCCGCTCGCTGGGAGCGATCGAGAAGTTCAGCCCTTGAAGGACCTCAAGATCACCGAAGCGCTTGACGACGTCCTCGAACTGAACCATCGGAGTCCCCGGTGGCAGATCAGGGGTGGAGGACAATGAGAGTTCTGCTTCAGTTGGCAAGGCGATTCTCCAATTTGCGCATGAGAAGTGCGATCGGGTAGCTGATTACCAGGAAGATCAAACCGGCCATGGTGAAACCTTCCAGGGAACCGCCGTAGTTGGCGCCCGCGTAGCCCTCCACCTGCGTCACCATCTCGGCGACACCGATGGCGGAGAGGATCGGCACTTCCTTGAACAAGGCAATGACATAGTTACCCAGGGCCGGGGTGGATTTACGCAGGGCCTGCGGCAGCAGGACCGCCCACCAGGCTCGCGGCTTGGGCAAAGACAAAGCCGTGATGGCCTCCCACTGCCCCTTCGGGATACCGTCGATTCCGGCCCTGTAGGCCTCTGCCGTGTACGACGCATAGTGAACGCCAAGAACGATCGCGCCCGTCCACATGGGGCTGGCGGACGTGCCCAGCATGCTGATCAGCAACGCCCACACAAAGATGGCCTGAACCAACACCGGCGTGTTGCGAATGAACTCCATGACCCCGAACAGCGGCACGGTGACCGCTTTGGGGGCCGAACGGTTGACGATCGCAACGATCAATCCCAAGATCAGGGCAACCGCCGAAGCGATGACGGTTACCAGCAGAAGGATCCGCAGACCCTCCATCATTAGCGGAAGGAGCTCACCGGCTCGATCCCAACTCCATGATCCCATTGGTCACCTCCTATCCGACCGCTACAGCGTCTTTGGCGCGGGGGCGACGAGTCGCCACCGGCTCCTGCCCGATACCCCGCTTGGCACGGCGTTCCAGGAAACGCATGCCACTGGCCACCAGGTACGACAGGATGAAGTACATGACCAGGATCATGCCCAGGTGGAACAGCATCTCCTGATCCGGTCGCCGCCCCATAACCTGTGCGTGGAACGTCAGGTCGGCGAGGCCGACCAGCGACACCAGTGAACTGCCCTTGAGCAACAGGATCGCCAACGTCGACAACGGGGGAATCATCTCCGGCCATGCCTGAGGAATGATCACCAGGCGCATCTTCTGCCAGTAACTGAAGTTCAGCGCCACACAGGCTTCCAGTTGCCCCTGCGGAACGGCGGCGATCGAGCCACGCACCACCTCGGCGGCGTACGCGCCGTAGTTCATGCCCAGCGCGAGAATCGCGACGATGATGACGGCGTCGAAACGCACCTGGAACAGCTGCGGGATAACCACAACGAACCAGAACAACTGGACGACAAGCGACGTTCCACGGAAGAACTCGATGATCGTGCGCGCCACTCCCCGCAGAATCAACAGTCGCGATCCGGCCATAAGCCCCAGACCGAAGGCGACGACGAGCGCGAAGAGGCTGCCGAACACCGTGGCGGACAGCGTGACCACCAGCGGTGTCATATAGCTCGGCAACGCCTCCGCGACATTGCTGATGAAATTCACGACGAACTACTTGTAGTCTTCGCCGCAGATGCTTTCTGCGGTCATGTCTGCGGGCGGGAAGTAGTCCTCGGTGAAGTGGAACTCTTCGACGAGGCTCATCCACTGGGCCTTGTCGGCCAGGATCATGTCGAGTTCCTCGTTGACGCGGTCGCGCAGGTCGACGTCCTTCTCCTGGAAGACCGCGGCACCGGCACCGATGCGTTCGACTCCGTCGATAACCGGAACGAACGGTTCGGTCACCTCGAGCTCGGGGTCGGCGTCGGCCTGGAGCGTCAGGTTGACCGCGGTCAACGCGATACCGTCGAGTCGTCCGGCCTTGAGTTCACCGACCAGGGCGTTCAGGTCGTCCTGAACGTTGACCCGGTCTTCTTCGACGCCCAGGGCCAGGGCGTACTCGTACTCGGACGTGCCACGCATGACACCGACGACGGCATCGGAGTCAACGAACGAATCAAGGTCTGTCAGGCCCTCGGGGTTACCGGGCGTGACGAGGAGGGCGTCGGGCATCACGTAGTCGGGGTTGGCGAACACGGCGTTCTTACAACGGTCCGGGGTGATGAACATGCCGGCGACCACCATGTCGTGGTTCGAGCCGAGTTGGTCGATGAGTGCGCCCCAGTCGGTGAGCACGAATTCCAACTGGTCGTCGGAGGCTCCAAGATTGCGCAGAATCTGGGAGTGAACGTTGATCGACTGGCCGACGGCTACGCCACCATCGGTATAGGCGTAGGGCACCTCGTCGGCGTAGGCAATGCGGATGGGGTCTCCGGCCTCAATCTTTTCAAGAGTGCTCCCGGCGGTGGAGGAGCACGCGCTCAGCAGACTCGGCACCGCCAAGGCGCCCCCGGCAATCAGTCCGCCACGAAACAAGTTACGCCGGGACCAGCGCATTTGTGCAGCCACGTCAGGTTGTCCTTTCGGTTGAGTGACCTAAAGAAGCGGCGTTCTACCTCGGAAGTAGGGCGCCACGTCTAGGTTTTGTAACCGTTGATCATAACCGTGAATGTATGTTTGTCGACAATATGATCATTGACGTTCAATAACGATATGGCCGTGACCGTCCGAAGACGGGACAGCGAGGGAGGTCACACCCATACCTCCGGTACTTTTCAACGTATCGGTTCACTCGCGGGCGTATGGCCCGTTTCACATACAGGAGGTTTCGCAGGTGACGCAACAAGCGCCCCCACGAACAACCCGGGCCTCTGGTATCCGACTTGAGCCGGTTCTGAGGGCATCGACGGTCGATCTGATCGCCGAGCGAATTCGAGAGGCGATCTTGGACGGCACCCTGCCGCCGGGCGCGCCGTTGGGCGAGGCCGAAATGGCCAATCAGCTCGGAGTCAGCCGAGGACCGCTTCGTGAGGGGATGCAACGTCTGGTTCAGGAGGGACTACTGACCACGGTTCGCCGACGCGGCCTGGGTGTGGTCACCATGTCCGTCGACGACGTCGTCGACGTCTACATGGCACGCGCCGCGGTGGAACGCGCTGCGTGCCGCCAGCTGCTACGTGCCGATCAACGGCATATCAAACAAACCGTGAAGCTACTGAGCACCGAGCTGCGCCGCATGAGCCGTGCCACGGCCAAGGGAGCGGCCCGCCAATTGGGTGACAGCGATCTGGCCTTCCACCGCACAATGGTGGACGCGGCGGGAAGTCGGCGGCTAAGCCGCTCCATCAGAACCCTTTTGGTCGAGACACGTCTGTGCACATTCTCGATCCACGATTCCCTGGAGGTGCGTGCCGACCTGGCGGATAAACATGAACTACTGGTATCGGCGCTGGCCGATCGAGACGAGCCCCGACTTTCTGCGCTGTTGGATGCGCACATGGCCGATGCGGTCGAATGGTTGACCGGGGGCCCCAAGCGGGCCGACGAGTTCGAAACCTTTGCCGCCCCGACACCCGACAGCCCTCAACCGTTGGACCCGCTGGACATACCGGACGGGCTTTGACCGCTCAGGTGGACGAGACTTCGCCCGAGACGACCGTCTCGGGCCCCACCTTCATCAGACGTGGCGTGGTCAGTTGTTCAAACCGATGGTCGTCATACGTTCCGCGTGTGCCTGCATAAGCCGTTTGATCAACTCACCGACCTTGGCCAGGTCCCCGGTGCCCTCAACGATCAGCAGAGTAAGCGAATCGTGTTCGGCGGCGACCCGCTGGGCCTGGCTGAGCGCCTCCCCCACCAGGCGCCGCGCCCACAACGCCAGACGGTGAGCTACCGCGGGGTTGTCGGCGATGGCGGCCGTGATCTCGGTGACGGCGAACTCGGCGTGGTCCTCGTTGTGCAGGACCTCGAGGACCAGGTCTCGGTCCGCGGGTTCAAGTAGCCCCGCTACCTCGCGAAAGAAGTCGTCGGCGATGCTGTCGCCGACATACGCCTTCACCAGTCCTTCGAGCCAGTTGCGAGGGGCTGTCGAATCGTGAAAGGCGTCGATGACGTGAACGAAGGGCTTCATCGCCGCTTGCGGATCGGCGCCCAATTCGGTGATTCTCGCCACCAGTTGCCGATAATTGTGGATCTCGTCAGCCGCCATGGTCGACAATTGAGCCCGGCGCCGCAGGTCAGGCGCCAGTCGCGCATCTATCGCCTGGCGATCGAAGGCGACGAGCTCCCCGTACGCGAGCATGCCCAACAAGTCGATAACCGACTCTTTGGCCGGTGAATGCGGGTGAGATGACATACGCGGCAGGCTACCGGTAACCGAACGACACGGATGCGGCGCGTACCATGGAACAACGTATGCATGATAAGGCCCTGCGAATAGCGACGGGGCCGCGAAATAGGGACAATACACTGCAACGCAACACTGGTAACGAAGTGTCACAGCCGATCTCCGGCGCGCCTTCGTCCGAAACCGATGCGCCTCCGCCGGTACGCCCCGACAGCCCGACCTTTCAGGATCTGGGCGTTCGTACCGAGACCGTTGAGGCCCTTGAGGCGATTGGCATCAAGAAAGCCTTCGCCATTCAGGAATACGCAATTCCCATAGCCATGCGTGGCAACGACATCATCGGCCGCGCCCCAACCGGTACCGGCAAGACACTGGGCTTTGGTGTACCGATTCTGGAACGGGTCGTCTCCTCCTCCGAAGGCGCCGACGGGCGGCCACAGGCCCTCGTCGTGGTGCCCACCCGTGAGTTGGGATTGCAGGTGTGCCGCGATATTGAAGCCGCCGGCGCCACCCGTGGGATCCGAGTGCTTCCCGTCTATGGTGGACGCGCTTACGAACCGCAGATCGATGCGCTTCGTGCAGGTGTGGAAATCGTCGTCGGTACGCCGGGCCGCCTGCTGGACCTACTCAAAAGCAAGAAATTGCGGTTGGATTCGGTCCGCACCGCTGTTTTGGACGAAGCGGACAGGATGCTCGATCTCGGCTTCGCCGAGGACGTCGAGAAACTTCTGAACGCTCTGCCCGAAAAACGGCAGACGATGTTGTTCTCGGCCACCATGCCCGACGCCATCGTGGCCCTGTCACGACGGTTTCTGCAGCAGCCGATGACCATACACGCGGAGGTCGCCACCGATGCCGGGTTGAGTTCTCAAACCCGGCAATTGGCCTACTTGACGCACTCACTGAACAAGATCGAGGTCTTGGCGCGTGTCCTGCAGGCCGAGAAGCGTGGCTTGACCATCGTGTTCTCCCGTACGAAGCGGCACACACAACGGGTCGCGGACGAGCTGGAGTTCCGCGGATTCGCAGTGGCGGCAGTACACGGCGATCTTGGCCAGAATGCGCGCGAGCGTTCGCTGAGGGCGTTCCGGTCCGGCAAGGTCGACGTACTCGTCGCCACCGACGTGGCGGCACGCGGCCTTGATGTTCAGGACGTCACCCACGTCATCAACTACGACAGTCCGGAAGACTCCGAAACCTACGTCCACCGCATCGGCCGGACGGGCAGGGCCGGCGCCACCGGTGTCGCGGTGACGTTCGTGAGCTGGGAGGACGTGCCTCGCTGGAAGATCATCTCGAAGACACTTGAGCTTGATCTGTCCGAACCGGTCGAGACCTACCACACCTCCGCGCACCTTTACACCGACCTCGGCATTCCCGAGGGCGCTCCGGCCAGCCTTCCATCGGCCGACCAGAAGCGTGCCGGGCTGGCAGCCGAAGCCGACATAGACTTCGAGGGAAGCGGCGGGACGAAACGCCCGAAAGGCCGCAACCGTCGGCGCCGTTCCGGTGAGCCTCGAAGCGAGACCGATACGGCCAAGGCACCGCGGCAACGCCGCCGCACCCGTTCGGGAGAGAAGAAGTCCGAACCGAATGCACGGGATTCGAATGCTCGTG
Source organism: Candidatus Stackebrandtia excrementipullorum (assembly GCA_019113825.1). Lineage (GTDB taxonomy): Bacteria > Actinomycetota > Actinomycetes > Mycobacteriales > Micromonosporaceae > Stackebrandtia > Stackebrandtia excrementipullorum. Next base: position 15,084 of record DXGR01000123.1, read on the forward strand.
GTCAGGCCGCGGGTGCCTCGGACACGGCGGTGAAATCCTCGGGTGATCCGTCGGCTTCACGTCCACGCCGGAGAAGGCGTCGGCGCCCCGCCACGGATGACAAGGCTTGATAGCGTCGCTGCCATGACCAAGTCGGAGTACACCGGACCCCCTCCGACCCTCCCCCCGCCGGAAGGGTGGAAGGTCCGCCAGGTAATCGACATGGCACCGCCACGGAAATTGCCGACGCAGGACCGTGAAGTCATACACGCACAACGGTTGAGAGCGCGCACGATCACCCAGGGCATGGGCATTCTTGCCGCCAGCTTGACGTTCGTGGTCCTTTTGGTTGTGATCATGCGGGCCCTCTGAAGACTGGCTGCGACGAAGGCCTGCCCGCTGAAGCGAGCAGGCCTTCGCGTCCAAGCGGCCGTCTCGACCCCGCTGTTCGACTGCGCGGTCCGGCGGCGGTGTCGAAGGATCTGCGCATACAACACCGGTAGGGCAAACCTTCTCCGCTGTGCGGTCCGGCCCCGAACGAAGCCCACAGACCACCTCTTAGTGATCCGGTGTGGACCACACCGCCTCGGCACCACTGTGCCCGGCTTTGAAACCGACGTACCCGGCCGCCCCGGACAATCCGAGAATCATGATGGCCAGTACCACCATGACCACGCGACGCCCCTTGGCCGCGGGGTCGTCGGGAGCCGGTGGCGGCGCATCGCCGTCGGCGGCGGGCGGCGCATCCGCTCCACGGTCGATTGCGGCACGACGGCCTCTGTCCAAAGCCGCGAACAACCAGATCAGTGGCGCCATCGCCGGGACCAGCCAGACCAGAATGTCTCCGTAATAGAGGTGGTCGGCAAGCAGATTCTCGAACACCGAGGTATCTGCGCCGGCTGCCGCAATCATGTCGACGTGCTGGTCGTAGAACTGGTGCCCGGTGTACCAACCGCCCACGGTGGCAGCCGATGCGAGCACCGTCAGAACGGCGACCAACCAGCCGATCCGACGGCGAAACGGAGGTATCAAAATGTACAGCAGAACGGACAGGATCAGTGCGGGTACAACCACCACCGGAAGGTGAACCATCAAGGGGTGGACGGGAAGTCCCATGAATTCGGTCATGACGACCATTGAACACTAAGGCCACCCTTACTTGTACGCCGTGTCCGCCGCCGCATACTCCGAAATGTGTTTTGGGTCAACAACACTCAGGTTTTCTTGACTGGTTCCAATAAACGTGGTTCGGTATGTACGTGGACTCTGAACAACTCCTACGGCAGAACGGCCTGCGGGTTACCCGGCAGCGGCTGGCCGTACTCGCCGTTCTCGACGAGGGTGGGCACCCCACCGTCGACGAGATCGTTCGACGAGCCCGCCATCGGGTCGGATCTTTGTCCACACAGGCCGCCTATAACGTACTCACCGCGCTCCACGAAGCCGGACTCGCCCGTCGTATCGAACCGTCGGGAAGCCACGCGAGGTTCGAATCCCGCGCCGGCGACAACCACCATCATCTCGTCTGTCGGCAGTGCGGAACCGTCGAGGACGTCGACTGCGCCGTCGGCAAGGTGCCCTGCCTCGAAGCCACCGAAGACTACGGATTCGTTATCGACGAGGCCGAGGTCACCTACTGGGGCCTCTGCCCCACATGTCAGTGACTTCGCACCTCACGCGCTGCGCGCTCCTCACGACATTTCCTGATGGTCCGGTAGCAGCGCCGCAGTACGGACACCCCACCGACGGACCAAGGGCACCACGCATTGGGTGGTTAAATCCGCGAATACCGCCCAAAATGTGATAAGGCAGGCGCAATTTTCCGACAGATCGTCGGATCAAAAGAACGCATTCTGCGGCTAGGATCAGGGCATGGGTTTGTTGCGATGGATGCGCGGCGGCGACGACACGAACGACGTCAGCGTGGGTGGCATGTCCACCGGCTTGGCCGAGATCGAAGCTCTCTTCGTCCCCTCTAAGCGTAAGCAGACCGAGCTGATCGAAGAGCAGTCACAGTCGCAGTTCGACGCCGAAACCGGACAGCCGCTCAACTTCATCGATCTCGACGGTGGAACGGCCTTGGTCCATTCAACGCGCGAGGTAGTAGTCGACGTAACCGATGACGGCCTCGGCGATGAGCTGGACGGCGATGGCGGCGAGCAACAGTCCCGCGATACGGGTCAGGACCTCGATGCCTCCACGCTTGACAAGTCGGACGATCACTGACGAATAGCGCATCACCAGGTAAATGACCAGGTGAACGCCCACTATCGCACACGCGACCGCACCGTAACCGGCCGGTCCGTCGGCTTGCTGCACGAAGAGAATCACCGCAACAATGGCACCTGGGCCCGCCAGCAGTGGTGTCCCCAGCGGGACCAAAGCAACGTTGGCGTTGCCGGCCTGTGAAGGATCGTCGGCTTTGCCTGTCAGCAATTCCAACGCCACCAGCAGGAGTAGCAGCCCCCCGGCAGCCTGGAGCGCGGGAAGCTCGATACCCAGGTAGGCGATGATCTGCTGGCCGGCGACGGCGAACAGGGCGATGACGCCCAAAGACAGAACCGTCGCCTGGAATGCGGCGCGATTTCGGGCCTTCTGGTCCATGGCTCCGGTCAACGCGAGGAAGATCGGAACGGCCCCGGGCGGGTCCATGATGACAAACAGCGTCACAAACGCCTCACCGATCAACCCGAATCCCTGCACGGGAGTGATTATCCCCGCCGGGAGGGGCTTATGAAGCCGATGTGACGATTGTTAAACCGATGACGACG
>DXGR01000124.1 GCA_019113825.1 Candidatus Stackebrandtia excrementipullorum
GATGGTGCCGATGTTGACGTGCGGCTTAGTCCGCTCGAACTTCGCCTTCGCCACTTTCGTCCTCCTGTGGACTGTCGGTTGGTACGTCGATTTCCTAGGTCACGATCCGTTGGGCAGCGCGCCCGCCGGCTCGTCGGGTATGCGGTTCAACAACAGGCGATGGGCGACCACTCAAGATGGCCGCCCATCAAGATCATTCGCCGGTAACCTTGGCGATGATCTCCTTGGCCACGTTCGCCGGAACTTCGGCGTACGAGTCGAACTGCATGGAGTAGCTAGCCCGGCCCTGGGTCTTCGACCGCAGGTCGCCGACGTAGCCGAACATTTCACTCAACGGGACCAGTGCCTGAACGGTGCGGGCGGTTCCCCGCTCGCCCATCTCCTGCACCAGGCCACGGCGAGAGTTGATATCGCCGATGACATCACCCATGGAGTCCTCCGGGGTGGTGACCTCGACGGCCATCATCGGCTCGAGCAGCGTCGGGCCGGCACGCTTGGCCGCTTCCCGGAGCACCATCGAACCGGCGATCTTGAAGGCCATCTCCGAAGAGTCGACCTCGTGGTATTGACCATCGACCAGTTCCAGCCGAACTCCGACCAGCGGGTAGCCCGCCAGTGGTCCGCCCTGCATGGAGTCCTGGGCTCCGGCGTCAACCGATGGGATGTATTCCTTCGGGATACGTCCACCGGTGATCTTGTTGACGAACTCGTAGGTCGGGTTCTCGGCGTCCATCGGGATGGGTTCGATGTTGACGATGACCCGCGCGAACTGACCGGAACCACCGGTCTGTTTCCTGTGCAGGTGTTCGACCTTCTCGACCCGCTTGGTGATGGACTCACGATAGGAGACCTGCGGTTTACCGATGTTCGCCTCGACGTTGAACTCGCGGCGCATACGGTCGACCAGGATGTCCAGGTGCAGCTCACCCATGCCGGAGATCACCGTCTGGCCGGTGTCCTCATCGGTGTGAACCCGGAAGGTCGGGTCCTCCTCGGCAAGCCGCTGGATAGCGGTCGACAGCTTGTCCTGGTCGGCCTTCGACTTCGGCTCGATCGCCATGTCGATGACCGGCTCCGGGAACACCATCGATTCGAGGATGACCGGCTTGCCGGAGTCGCAGAGCGTGTCACCGGTGGCCGTCTGCTTAAGGCCTTGGATGGCGATGATGTCGCCGGCCTCGGCAAACGTCCGCTCCTCACGCTTGTTGGCGTGCATCTGGTAGATCTTGCCGACGCGTTCCTTGCGTTCCTTGGTCGAGTTGATGACCTGGGTTCCGGTATCGACACGGCCAGAGTAGACGCGCGCGTAGGTCAGCTTGCCCAGGTGCTTGTCGGTCTGGACCTTGAAGGCCAGGGCGCTGAACGGCTCGTTGACGTCGGCTTTACGCTCGGCCGGCGTCTCGCCGTCGACCTGGGTTCCCTGAATGGCGGGGATGTCCAGCGGCGACGGCAGGTAGTCGACGATCGCGTCGAGCAAGGGCTGAACGCCCTTGTTCTTGAAGGACGTACCACACACAACCGGGTTGATCGAGTTGTCGATGGTGCCCTTGCGGATCGCAGCCTTGATGTCGGCGACGGTCAGCTCTTCGCCTTCGAGGTACTTCTCGGCGATGGAGTCGTCGATGTCGGACAGCGTCTCGAGCAGCTTTTCCCGGTATTCGGCGGCCTGGTCGGCCAGATCCGCGGGGATCTCCTCGGTCGAGTACTCCTCGCCCAGGGCGGTTTCACCGCGCCAGACCTTGGCGTTCATCTCGACGAGGTCGACGACGCCGATGAAGTCGGACTCGGCGCCGATCGGAATCTGCAGAACGGCGACGGTCGAGCCGAGACGCTCGCCCATCATGTCGACGCAGCGGAAGAAGTTGGCACCGGTGCGGTCCAACTTGTTGACGTAACACATCCGCGGAACGGCGTACTTGTCGGCTTGACGCCAGACGTTCTCCGTCTGAGGTTCCACACCGGCAACACCGTCGTAAACGGCTACGGCACCGTCGAGGACACGCAGACTGCGCTCCACCTCAACGGTGAAGTCGACGTGGCCGGGAGTGTCGATGATCTGAATGGTGTGGTTGTCCCACTCACACTTGGTAGCAGCCGAGGTGATCGTGATCCCTCGCTCTTGCTCCTGTTCCATCCAGTCCATCGTGGCAGCGCCATCGTGGGTTTCACCGATCTTGTAGGTGATGCCGGTGTAGAACAGGATGCGCTCGGTGGTCGTCGTCTTACCGGCATCAATGTGCGCCATGATGCCGATATTGCGAAGCTTCTCCAGGGCGGCGTTGGCCTTAGCCACTGTCTTTTCCTGATTCTCTAGTCGTTTGACTCGGCCCGCATCACGTGCGGACACGTTCGGTTCCACGGCTTCGGGCCACCGGCGATACCGGCACCGAAACCCGCCGACCCCCTACCACGACGCTGCCTGTGACCGCGGCCGGTGGCTCGCGGTCGGCCGCCGTCGACAGTAGCAATATTGTCCACGGCGGCCGCAGCGTATTACCAGCGGTAGTGGGCGAAAGCTCGGTTGGCCTCTGCCATCTTGTGGGTGTCTTCGCGGCGTTTGACCGCCGCACCCAGTCCGTTGCTGGCGTCGAGGATCTCGTTCATGAGACGTTCAACCATGCTCTTCTCACGGCGTGCCCGTGAGTAGTCGACGAGCCAGCGCAAGCCCAGCGTGGTGGCTCGGGCGGGACGGACCTCCACCGGCACCTGGTAGGTGGCGCCACCGACACGGCGGCTGCGGACCTCCACGGTCGGTTTGATGTTGTCCAGTGCCCGCTTGAGGGTCACCACGGGGTCGGTGTCGGTCTTGGCGCGGGCGCCTTCCAGAGCGCTGTAAACGATGCGCTCGGCGAGCTGACGCTTGCCGCGCACCAACACCTTGTTGATCAACTGAGTGACCAGCACGTTGTTGTACACCGGATCGGCCATCAGGGGCCGACGGGGTGCTGCACCTTTACGCGGCATTACTTCTTCTCCTTCTTGGCGCCGTAACGGCTGCGGGCCTGCTTACGGTCGCGGACACCCTGGGTGTCCAACGAGCCCCGAACGATCTTGTAACGCACACCGGGAAGGTCCTTCACGCGGCCGCCACGCACGAGCACGATCGAGTGCTCCTGCAGGT
>DXGR01000125.1 GCA_019113825.1 Candidatus Stackebrandtia excrementipullorum
ACGTAGCAGCCGGCACAGCATACCTGGAACATGACCGGACGAGCCAGTCAGGTTCAGCGGGCAATACGTTCCAGCTTGCCAAGATATCCAACGTCGCCGATGCCGAGCCCGCGGGGCACTCACGACCCGTCGTCGCCGCGGGTGGTGGGCTGCATACCCGCCGGTTCCGACCTCGCTTCCGCCGAGTCGGAACCATCCCGCGAAATCGTCCCCGGAACCACGGAATCCGACGCGACGTCGGCCCCATCGTCGCGCGGCTCGTCCGAAGCGAAAGAGTCACCCTCCCCCGGACCCTCGCCGGAATCCCACGTCGCCGACTCCAGGCCCTGCTCGGACTCGTCGTCGCCACGGTCGCCGCCCTCCTCGGCCTCCGTCGGCAGCACCTCCGGCGGGGCGGCCTCCAACGCGGGAACACCGACCCGCCGGCGGTCGTCGGCCATGTCCAACACGTTGCCCCGCGAGCTCGTCGCCGTCCACGACGCAGCGAACAAAAGCATCTGATTGAAGACGTACAGGAAGATCAACAAGCCGACCGCGGTACCCACCGCCTGATACGCCGGACGAGCCTCCACGCCGATGATGTACATCGCGCCCAACGTCTTCAACAACTCCAGCCCCAGAGCCACCCACAGTGCCGCAGGCAACAGCCGTTTCACCGGCAACGCCAGACGAGGCAGCCCCGACAGAAGAGCCGCAGCCAGGACCGTGTTCACGAGAACCCCGATCGCGGTACCGCCGTAGGAGATGGCGCGAGTGACGATACCGACGCTGTAGCCGTCGCTCAACCAGTGCAGGACGACCTCGACGCCCGCGGTCACCGTCAACGTGACAATCAGCAAAAGCCCCAAGGCGACGAGCACAAAGCAGTCCACAAGAATCCGCCACAGCGGATGGCCCGGCTCCGGGTTCAGCAACCACACCGCCCTGATCGCCGACCGGATGCTCTGCACCCAACGAACGCCCGTGATCGCGAGAACCGCCAAGGCGATCAAACCCGTCGTCTGTCGTGAATCGGCGATCGAATCGGCATCGATGATGGGCAGATTCTCGGCAAGCCAGTTTTCGACGATGTCGTACAGCGGCGGCAGCTCCAGCAGATACCCCAGGACCGACAACGAGAGAAGCGACAAGGACAGCACGGCGAAGAACGCGTAATAGGCGATCGCCGCAGACAGCAGACCGCCTTGGACCTCAAAAAACCGTTCCTGAGCTCGCCAGAAATGATCAAACCTGCGGAAACGGACACGAAGCCGTTCCACCGCACGGTCAAGCATCGCCTCGACGTCGGGAAATCTCACATGATCATTGTGGCCGAATCACGCGAATCGACCCGGCCATCTCACACACCGAAGGTGAAACGTCGGCGCGCACGCCACGTCGCGTCCGGGTCGTGGGTGTACAGCGTGAACCCGTCGACCTCGAAGCTGGCGTCGAAGTCGGCCAGCTCCTCGTACACCGCGTCCAACGCCGGCGTCGGTACGGACTGCGCCACGGTCACGTGCGGGTGATACGGGTACGTGAGTTCCTTGTCCAACGGGCCGGTACGGACCACCGACTCCAATTTCTCGCACTCACTGATGCCCTTGGCGACGGTCACGAACACGACCTCGGTAACGGGACGGAACGTTCCCGAACCGCGCAGGTGCAACTCGAAGTTGTGGTGCCCGGCCGCGCACCGTCCCAGGTGCGTCTCCACGGCGGTCATGCGCTCGGCGGGAACCTCCGTGGGCCCCAGCAGAGTCACGTGGCTGGGCACGTGGGGAGCCTGCGGATCGCCTGTTCGAGCCCTGGCCTCGTCCAGCTGTCGGCCCCACGGCTGAGGGATCGGAATCGCTACCCCGACAGTTGTCACGGCTGTCACCTTTTCTTCACAGACTGCCTCACGGTTATCCGGCCGGACACAACCGCACCGACCGCGCAGACAACGACTTTAACGCCCGCGTCGACCACCGCCCGTCGCCCAGCCGACATCGACGCGCTTCGGCGGCACGGTGGAACCGACGTGCGCAGCCGCCTCGGGCACATCACGTCGACGAACGTCCCGGGTGGCATGAGAAACAAGGTGGCGAACAACGGTGTCGACCACGGATTTCGTGGGGGCCTCCAACCTCCGCCCCATATTTTGACCGTACCCGGTCGGCGCTGAAGAGACCCTTAAGTCGGTTCCGGCCCTGTGGAAAACCATCGGACTGTGGAGCCCTCCGGTGCCTCCTCATGCAGCGCACGCTGTGCGTCGGTCGTGCCGTGGCGACCGACGCACGGCGATCGAGCCCGCCGCCGGGCGGCGGCGGGCTCGTCTCGGCGGACCGTCGTGCAGGCTCACACGGGCTGACGGAACCCGACCTTGTCGTAGACCTTCGCCAAAGTGCGGGAGGCCACCGCGCGAGCCTTCTCCGCACCGGCGTGCAGAACCTTGTCGAGTTCGGCGGGGTCGTCCAGGTATTCCCGGGTGCGGTCGGCGATGGGCGCACAGAAGTCGGCGACGACCTCGGCGAGGTCCTTCTTCAGGTCGCCGTACCCCTTGCGGTCGTAGTCGCGCTCGAGGTCGGGGATCGACCTGTTCCCGAGGATGGAGTAAATCGTCAACAGGTTGGACACTCCCGGCTTGTTCTCCGGGTCGTGGACGATGTCGCGTCCGGCGTCGGTGACGGCGGATCTGATCTTCTTCCGGATGCGGTTCGGTTCGTCGAGCAGATCGATGATGCCGGCCGGGCCGGACGCTGATTTCGACATTTTGCGGGAGGGCTCGGCGAGGTCCTGGATCGTGCCGGTCTCCTTGATGATGTGCGGTTCGGGCACGACGAAGGTTTTGCCGTAGGTGGTGTTGAACCGCTGCGCCAGGTCCCGCGACAACTCGAGGTGTTGCCGCTGGTCCTCTCCCACCGGCACCGCTTCGGGGCGGTAGAGAAGGATGTCGGCGGCCTGCAGGACCGGGTAGGTGAACAGGCCCACGGTCACGCGTTCGTTCTTGGACGACTTGTCCTTGAACTGGGTCATCCGCCCGGCCTCACCGAACCCGGTGTGGCATTCGAGGATCCAGGACAGCATCGGGTGCTCGGGGACCTGGGACTGGACGAACAGGGTGCTGCGGTCGGGGTCGATCCCGAGAGCGAGAAGCTGAGCGGCGGCCACTCGGCTGCGCTGCCGCAGTACCTTCGGGTCGTGAGAGATGGTGATGGCGTGTAGGTTGACGACGCAGTAGAACGCGTCGTGGCCGTCCTGCATGTCCACCCAGTGCCGCAGGGCACCCAGATAGTTTCCGAGGTGGAACGAATCGGCGGTGGGCTGGATACCCGACAGCACTCGTGGGCGCCGTGGGGTGGGTTGCGTGGACGTCATGGCGCCATTCTGCCAGGCCGTGTGGCGGGCATCTTCGCATGCGCCGGTAGCGCTTTTCGTCCCGAACCCACACCAACATGTTGGATCGTGTTTGTTTATGATGTGACTCGTGGGTTTTCCTGTTGGTTCTTTGCTCTTCTCGGAGTCATAATGCTTGCCCCCCAGCGACGGTCACTCATCATGGAACGCATCCGGCGAACGGGGGCCGTCCGGGTCGCCGAACTCGTCGACGACCTCGGCGTCTCCGACATGACCGTCCGCCGCGACCTTGAAAATCTCGCAGAAGCCGGCCTGATCGCCAAGGTGCACGGTGGAGCCACCGCCGTGGACATCGGTTCGACCGACGAACCCGGTTTCGCCGCCAAATCGGTACGGGAGCAGGCCGCCAAGGAGGCGATCGCCCGCGCAGCCGCCGGATTCGTGACACCCGGACAGGCTATCGCTCTCTCCGGCGGGACCACCACCTGGACACTCGCCCAGCACCTCACCGGCATCGCGGACCTGACCGTGGTGACCAACTCCGTTCCCGTGGCCGACGTGTTTTACCGCACCGGACGACGCGACCAGACCGTTATTCTGACCGGCGGCATCCGCACCCCCTCGGACGCACTCGTCGGACCGTTCGCCCAGGCCACGCTCGAAACGGCGAACGTCGACACCCTGTTCCTCGGCGTCCACGGCATTTCCGCCGAAGGGTTCACCACACCCAACATCGACGAGTCCGAAACCAACCGCGCCCTCATCCGATCGGCACGTCGACTGGTCGTACTCGCCGACTCCACCAAGTGGGAAGTCGTCGGCATTCGCACCATCGCGCGGTGCGATCAGGCCGACGTCCTGATCTGCGACACCGGGCTGCCCGAGGCGGCCCGGCGCGTGTTCAACGAACACGTCGGCCGCCTCGTCCTGGCCGAACCGAAGGAGACGGTGTGAAGATTTTCCGTACCCGAACCGAGCTGGCGGACGGTCGGGAACTGCTCTACTTCGATGCGGACGCGGCCGCGGGTGACCGCAAGGCACCCGACCGCCGCACCGTAACCGAGCGCTCACCGGTCGGCGAGTTGCGCCATGACGTCGCCCGTGGCGAGTGGGTGACCGTGGCGGCCGCCCGTCAGTCGCGGCCGTTTCTGCCCTCGACCGCCCAATGTCCCCTGTGTCCGAGTCGGGGCGACAACCTCACCGAGATTCCCGCGTCCGACTACCAGGTCGTCGTGTTCGAGAACCGGTTTCCGTCGTTTGGTCCGGGGGTCGACGACAGGGTCGAGCATCCAGCGCACGGACGCTGCGAGGTTATCTGTTTCACGCCCGAACACGACCGCTCTTTGGCCGACTTGACGCCGCAGCGCGTCGAATTGATCGTGGCGGCATTGGCCGAACGCACCCGGGAACTGTCGCGGATGCCCGAGGTGGCTCAGGTGTTCTGTTTCGAGAACCGTGGCGAAGAGATCGGCGTGACTTTGCACCATGCACACGGACAGATCTACGGCTACCCGTTCGTGACTCCCACGACCGAACGCATGTTGGAGCGTGCGGCCGCGCACCCGGGTCTGTTCGAGCGCATCCTGGCTGCGGAGCAGGCCGGCGAACGTGTCGTGGCCAAAAACGACCTGTGGACGGCGTTCGTTCCGTACGCGGCGCGTTGGCCGTTCGAGGTGCATTTTTATCCGCACCGGCGGTTTGCGGACCTTGCCGCGCTTCCCACCGAGTTCGGCGCCGCGTTCGCACCGCTTTACCTGGATGTACTGCGGCGCCTCGACGCGCTGTTCGACGCACCGTTGCCGTATGTGTCGGGATGGCATCAGGCGCCTGTCGAGAGGGGACGGCACCTGGCGTGGCTGCATCTTGAACTGCACAGCGTCCGCCGTGATATCGGCAAGTTGAAATACCTGGCCGGTTCCGAGGCCGCCATGGGTGCGTTCGTCAACGACGTACCGCCGGAGAAGGCGGCACGCATGATCAGGGGAGACACGTGAAATATCTGGTTACCGGTGGAGCCGGTTATATCGGCGCGGTCGTGACCACGATGTTGGTCGAAGCCGGCCACGACGTGGTGGTGCTCGACGACGGTTCCACAGGCGACCTCACCACCGTTCCCGCAGGTGCGACACCGGTTCGGGCCGGGATTCACGAGGCCTCCACGGTGGTAGACGGGTCCTTCGACGGCGTTTTCCACCTGGCGGGGCTCATCGCCGCCGGCGAGTCCATGAACGATCCCGAAAAGTACTGGCACGTCAACACGGGCGGAACTCTCGCGTTGTTGGCCGCCATGCGATCGGCCGGAGTGGGAACCCTGGTGTTCTCCTCCACCGCAGCCGTTTACGGAGACCCGGTGGAGCTCCCCCTCACCGAAAACGCGCGGTGTCTACCGACCAGTACCTACGGGGCGACCAAGCTTGCCGCCGACAATGCGATCACCTCGTATGCGCATGCGTACGACATGGCGGCGGTCAGTCTGCGTTACTTCAACGTCGTGGGCGCCTACCGGGATCGTGTGGGACGGTGGCACGGCGAACGACACGAACCCGAGACGCACCTCGTTCCGTTGGCGTTGGCCGCCGCAGCCGGAGACCGCGACGCTCTGTCGTTGTTCGGCGACGACTACGACACCGTGGACGGAACCTGTGTACGCGACTACATTCATGTGGCAGACCTGGCGCGAGCACACCTGCTGGCCGTTGAGGCCGCCTCCCCCGGTAAGCACGACGTCTACAACCTGGGCAACGGTGTCGGGTTCTCGAACCGGCAGGTGCTCGACGCGGTGGTCGACGTGACCGGACGCAACGTTCCGGTGCTGTCGGCTCCCCGCCGCCCCGGTGATCCGGCGACCCTTGTGGCGTCGGCGAGGCGCGCCGAGTCCGAGCTCGGTTGGCGGCGCAGGTCGCCCGAGCTTTCGACGATGGTGGCCGACGCCTGGGAGTTTTATCGCCATGGATGAGCTGGTCAAACAGGCCCGCACCGGTTTCGCACGTGCCTTCGGGGGTGTCCCGGACGGTTATTGGGCCGCTCCGGGGCGCATCAACGTTCTCGGCGAGCACACCGACTACAACGGCGGTTTCGTCATGCCGTATGCGATCCCGTTCTATACGGTTGCGGCGGCGTCGAGGTCACAAAGCCCCACATGGCAGGTGTGGTCGCAGGCGACGGGCGAGACCGTGACGTTCGGAACGGGGCGGGTACGCGAGCAACTGCCGCGCAGCCAGGCCGTGGACGGGTGGGCGTCCTATGTGGCAGGTGTTGTGTGGGCGCTGAAACACATGACCGGCGAACCGGTCGGTGGCGCCCGTATCGCGCTGTCCTCCAACGTTCCGGTGGGTGCCGGCCTGTCGTCGTCGGCGGCGTTGTCGATGTCGGTTCTATTGGCTCTGTGCGACCTGTACGACCTCGATGTCAGCGACGAACGCAAGGTGCTGATCGCACAGTTCGCGGAAAACGAATACGTCGGGGCGCCCACCGGGATTCTCGACCAAACGGCGTCACTGCAATCACGGCCCGGCTCGACATTGTTCATGGACTGTCGTTCGCAGGTCGTCGAACAGTTGCCGTTTCCGCTGGAGGAGACCGGTCTGGAGATGGTCGTCGTCGACACTCGCACACCCCATCGGCACAGCGACGGCGATTACGCCGAACGTCGCGGTGACTGCGAGCTGGCCGTTGAACATCTGGGTGTCGACAGTCTGCGTGACGTGGTTCGCGGTCAGCTTCTGAGCCTGCCCGACCTGTTGATGAAGCGACGTGTACGACACGTCCTCAGCGAGAACCGGCGCACCCTCGCCGCCGCGGAACGTCTACGCGCCGGTGAACGCGATCTCCGGTTTATCGGCGAACTGATGCTTGAGTCCCACGTGAGTTTGGCGACGGACTTCGAGGTGACGGTGCCGCAACTGGACCACACGGTCAACGCCGCGCTGCGCGGCGGCGCGTGGGGAGCCCGCATGACCGGAGGCGGCTTCGGAGGCAGCGTGATCTGTCTGGTCAACGGCGACCGCCGCGACGCCATGTGCGAGGAGATCACTCGGCAGGCGTCGCAGCGCGGCTACGACGAACCGAAGTTTTATCTCGCCATCCCCTCCGAGGGTGCGCACCGCCTTGAGGCGTGACGGACATCATGGCCGGCACCGCGTCCGACGCCTCGTAAACGGCATACGTTTACCGCGTGCACGACATGAAACGCGGCTACCTGTACGCCGGTGCCGCCTACGTCCTGTGGGGGCTGTTTCCCCTTTACTGGAAACTGCTGCTTCCTGCGGGACCGGTCGAGATTCTGGCCCATCGCATGGTGTGGTCCATGGTGTTCACGGGCGTTCTCCTGCTGGCTCTGTCGCGGTTCGGCGCCATACGTCGCCTGCTCCGCGACCGTCGCGCGACCATGGCGTTGGCGGGAGCGGGCGTGTTCATCAGCCTCAACTGGGGCACCTACATTTACGGTGTCAACGCCGGCCAGGTCGTCGAAACGTCCCTGGGCTACTTCCTCAACCCGCTGGTGACCGTCCTTATGGGAGTCTTGGTGCTGAAGGAGCGGCTGCGGCGCCTGCAATGGATCGCGGTCGTGGTCGGAGCACTGGCATTGATCGTTTTGACGCTGGACTACGGGCGCATTCCGTGGATCGCGCTCGTCCTTGGATTCTCGTTCGCCTTCTACGGTTTGATCAAAAAACAGGTCAAGGTGGCCGCGTTGGAGGGGCTGTTCGCCGAGACCGCGGTCGTGGTCATACCGGCGATCGGTTTCCTGGTGTGGTTGTCGATGTCGGGCGACGGCACGTTCGCCACCGTCTCATGGGGGCACACCCTGCTGTTGTTGGGCGCGGGCCTGGCCACCGCGATCCCGCTGCTGTTCTTCGCCGGCGCGGCAGGCCGCCTACCGATGGCGGCGTTGGGGATGGGGCAGTACATTGCGCCGTCACTGCAGTTTCTGATCGGGGTCGTCGTCTTCGGCGAAGCGATGTCGGTGGTCCGGTGGATAGGTTTCGGAATCGTGTGGTTGGCGCTGGTTCTGTTCAGTGTCGACGCGTTGACTCAACACCGGCGGCGGGCCGCGACCGCGATCGCGGCGTAAACAGCCGAAGACCGCAACGGTCCCGTTTCTGACCGAATGCGACCGGTGAGACGATGGACAACTGTTGTTCGGTACGCAAGGCGCCGAACATGCGAGTTTGAGCAGCGTCTATATCCTTCACAGGTAAAACGGGGGTAAATCCCAGCGAACGTTCAGGTCACGGTTACTGCACCAGTGATATATTCACTCGAAATCCGGCCCGTGCCGCCCCCCTCAAACGCTACGAAACAGCAACAGCCTGCCCTGTGCACAGACCACCAAACGAACAGTTAAGGAGTTCCGTGGCAAACAACATCGTCATCCTCGCGGCCGGGGTGGGCTCACGCTTGGGTCGTCCCCACCCGAAACCCCTCACACCCCTGTCGGACGGCGAGACGATTCTCCACCGTTGCCTACGCATGCTCACCTCTCGCTTCAGCCGCCACTCCATCCATGTCGTGGTCGGCTTCAAGAAGGAAATGATCATGGAGGCCGTCCCCGACGTCGGCTTCATGTACAACCAGGCCTACGGTGACACCAACACGTCGAAGAGCCTGCTCAAGGCCCTGAACATCGCGGGCCCCGGCGGTGTCCTGTGGCTCAACGGCGACGTCGTGTACACCGAGGAGGTCCTCGACGACCTCCTGCCGCACATCGCGATGGACCGTTCATTCATATGTGTCAACACCGCCTCTGTTGCCGATGAAGAGGTCAAATACACCGTCGACGACAGCGGCTACATTCAGCAGCTGTCCAAGACGATCACCGAGGGAGCCCTCGGGGAGGCCGTGGGGATCAACTTCATCTCGTCGGAGGACCGCGGCATGCTCGCGAAGCGGTTGGAGGAGTGCGACGATCAGGACTACTTCGAACGCGGTGTGGAACTGGCCATCGAGAAGGACGGTGTCCGGATCGAGGCCCTCGACATCTCCGCGCATCCGGTGATCGAGGTCGACTTCGCCGAGGACCTCGCCCGCGCCAACGAAACCTTCTAGGGGCCAGCATGCCGTCCGCGAAACAATCCGTCACGAAGGTACTCAGTTCAGCTCCGGTCTACCGCGCGATGCCGCGGGGCGCGATGCGCACCTATGCCGCGCTCAAGTACCTGGGCGAGAACGCGTCAGGCCACGAGATCACGCAGTTCATACGTAAATCCGGTGGTATCCCGACGAGGCACCTTTCGACGGCGCTCATCGCTGCGCGGGCCGTGTTTCGCGCCGGCGCCGACGATCTGCTGGCCGAAACACTCGATGAGCTTCAGAACCGGTTCCCCGAATCTCCCGACCTTCACGCGCTGCGTGCCGATGTGCTCGCCTACCACGGTGACTACGAGGCCGCGTTGGAGCAGGCGCGGTCGGGCCGGATGCTTCAGCCGTCCAACGCCGGGTGTGCAGCCCGCGTGGTCACCTACGGTTATCGGGTCCTGTCGCAGGCCGACGCCGACGAGGCCGCGCTGCAGGCGTTGAAACGGCTTCCGTTCAACGGCGAGGTCATGTGGGCCGTCACGAAACTGTGTGAAACGCCCGAGCAGTACCATCGCATCAACACCGCGTGGCACGAATGCCAGAACGAACCGGCCGACCTGTTCAAGAGCGTGCGGCAACTGGCGACCGCAGCCGGACGTGCCGGCGAGGTCGACGCCGCCGTCGACCTGTACGCCAAGGCGATACGGCTTGTTTTGGACGGCGGCGACATGGGCGGACCGATCGTCGACTTCAAGCTCGAGGGCAAGGGCGCCTGGACGGCCTTCGAGGACCTGCACAAGGCTCTCGACGGTGCAGGTGTCCCGTACTTCATCGCGGCCGGGACCGCGTTGGGCCTGATCCGTGAGGGCCGCCCGTTGTCGGCCGACAACGACATCGACGTCGGTGTCTTCGATGAGCACTTCGACCGGGACGCCCTGATCGAACTGTTTGCGAAGAACCCGATGTTCGACTTCGACGTGGTCCATCCGCGCACGAAGAAGGTCGGATTGAAGCACCGCGGCGGGTCCCCCATCGACATCTTCCGTTTCTATCCCGACGGTGACCTCATGTATCACGATGCGGTCTTCGTACGGTGGGGCAACCGCCCGTTCGAGATCGAACGGCGCGACATCCGCGGGCTTGATCTCCCGTTCCCCGCCGATTCGGACACCTACCTCACCGAAAACTACGGCGATTGGCGTACGCCCTACGCCGGGTTCGACGCGTTTTTCGACGGCGACGCGCCCAACGTCGAGGTGACGTGGGCCGACTATTTGCGGCTTCATTTCATTCGCCGCGGGTACAAGGCGCTGTCACGCGGTAACCGCAAGGCGGCTGCCGTGGAGATCGAACGCGCGGGCGAAACGGAACTGGCACACCGGATGGGAGCATCGGCATGACATCCCACACCGTTGCGGCACACATACCGCCGCCGGGAGGGCCCGAGCGTGAAAAGCTCGCGACCGAACACCTACGGGCGGCTCGCGCGCTACGAGCCGCCGGTGACCGTGCAGGCGCCGAGGAGCGTCTCGTCGGCGCGATCAGGAGCGGTCTCTGGCGTTACGCACGCCTGTGGACGGAACTGCGTTCCATGATGGAGTCTCCCGCGGACTACGCACAGATCCGCGAGCTCTGGTTGGAAAGCCCTCGAGGCTCCCACAACGTCATTCCGCTGGTCACCACCGTCGCCCGCGCCGCCAGCGTCGCCGGTGAACACGACGAGGCGCGTGCCCTCGTCCGCAAGGCCATCGTGTTGCAGGCGATGCGCGGCAAACGCCTCCGCAGCAGGCTCGGCCGCATGAAGCACGGTGCGTTGGCTCAGATGCGTTCGGCCAAACCCGGTGAGGACACCGAATCGTTTGAAAGCCGTGCCGCGGTCGCGTTGACCGCGTTGAATTCCAGTTTCGAGACGCTCGGTGTTCGCGGTTTCCTCATTTCGGGAACTCTGCTCGGTTACGTCCGAAACTCCGGCTTCATCAGTTGGGACAAGGACATCGACATGGGGTTCTTCACCTCGGAAATGTCGGCGGCCGCCCTTGTCGAGGCGTTCGAAAGCTCGACCGAGTTCAACGTGCGCCGGCTCGACTTCAACTCGGATCGCCTCCGTGTCGATCACGCCAACGGCATGATGATCGACCTGTTCCCGCACTATGAAGAGGACGACGGTCGCCTGTGGCACGACGGGACGGCAACCCGCTGGTGGAACTCACCGTTCGAGTTGAAGACCGTGAACTTCGTGGGCGTCGACCAGTATGTTCCGGATCCACCGGAGCGTTACCTCGACGAGAACTACGGCAACTGGCGTGTTCCCGAGCCGCAGTTCGACGCGAGGTTGGACGCTCCGAACGCGGAGGTCACCGACCGGGCTTTTCTGGAGACCCTCCACTACTTCATGTTGCTGGACGGTGTCACCAAACACAACAGCGCCAAGATCGAGCGGTACACGGCGCTGCTGCGCACTCTCGGTGAATCGGAGTGGCTGAAGCGGCTGTAAAGGCTCGGGTTCAGCGCATCCGACTCCACGAACCGACCGGCAGGACCGTCACGTTTTGCCGTGGAGATTTCGCGGAACAGGGTGGCTTGTTGGCATGGCGGCCGACCATGAAACCGGTCGCATCCGAATTCGATGACAGCGGGGGCACCCATCTCGGTGCCCCCGCCGCTGTACCGAAACCATTGATCGCCCCGGGTTTTACGGGTCGTCGTGGCCGATGATCGGTTCGATGCCGAGTGCGCGCGGTCTGTTCCGGTCGATCCTCCGGCCGAACGGAAACAGGTCGGGGCGTGGTGGCGTGGGCGCGGGACCGAGATTCGAAAGCTCACCGACCATGGCCATCGCCCGCCCCTCCCCCAGCGGCGTCAACGAGGTCTTCACCTGTACGCCGTTCGTGGAGATCCGTTGGACTCGGTGACATCAGGTCAGGACCTGGTGTTCTGGTACGCCAGTGCGACTCCGTCGACAAAGGCGGAGGCGTCGCCGTTGTGCACATATTCGTCCACCAACGTCTCGATCACGCTGATCCAGTCGGCCCGTGCGGCGACTCCGTGTGCCGCCGACGGAACGACAACTGTGGACTCGTCGAGCCATTGCCCGAGATTCCATGCCTGATAGTCCGTGTACAGGGACCGGTCGGTGTCGATGCGTGCCGGTAGTGAACCGTTCACGGTGTTGAAAGCGTCCTGGCCGTCGACCGAACCGCACACGGTGAGCCACGCTTCGGCGTTGTCGACGTGTTTCGCGCCCGTGGGGAGAGTGAACACGTCGGACAGGTAGTCGAACACGCCGACCGATCCGGGTGTCTCGGCGACGCTGTAGTCGGTGTTGAAGACCTTGCCCGCGTCGACCGTCAAGTACCGGTGGGCATAGTCCCCGGTGACCGTGTAGGCGGCGGTTCCGTCGACCAGGCGGTTCAGCTGAGTCTGGACGTCGGTGGCCGCATCGTCGATGTTGGTCACCTCGATGACGGCGCCGAAGGTTTCCACGGCGTCGACGACTTCGGCGGTCTGCCAACCGACGGTCCCGTCCCACAGTCCCGTGTAGGTTTCGGCACCGAGTTCGCCCAACAACACGGTCTCAAGCAGGTGCAGCCGCGTCCGCGCCGACCCGATCGAGAGGGTGGCAATGCCCTGGTCGGACAACTTCGCGTCCTGCTCGACGAGCTCGCTCCAGGTCTGCGGGACCTCGAGCCTGGCTTGTTCCAGAATCGACGGATTGTACCACAACAGGTTGGCCCGGTGAATGTTCACCGGTACGCCGTAAATCCCGCCGCGCCGGGTGAGGTTCTCCATGAGACCCGGATGCATGACGTCGTTCCACCCCTGCGACGTGTACAGGCCGCTCAGGTCTTCGACGGCGCCGTTGTCGATGTGGTCGGCCAACCCTTCACCGGCGTGCTCCTGAAACGAGTCGGGCGGGTCGGCGGACTCCTGGAGGCGGGTCGCCAGAGTGTCTTTCGCCCGATCAACGGATTCGTCGGCCGCGGCGTTGACGAATTCGACATCGGGGTGGGCTTCGGAGTACAGACGTTCCAGTTCGGCCAGTCCATCGGCTTCTCCGGAGTCGGTCCACCAGCTGAAGACCTCCATCCGGTTGGTGTCGCCACTGCACGAGGTGAGCAGGGGCGCAACGGCGGGGGCGGCGGCAAGGGCCATAAAGCTGCGGCGCTTCATGTCACCCTCCTCATCTTGTCGTTGAGAAACCGTCGTGGGGCCCGCTCGTTGTGAGCGACCGTTCAAGCGGATACGTCGCCGGGCGGAGAAGAACCGTGAATACCGATGTCGTATTCGAGCCGTTCGACAACGCCGCGAAGCACCTCTTGAACACCGCGTAACACGTCAGCGGGCTCGGGGACTGTTTCTCAGACCGTGTCCTACGGGGGCTGGCATGACGCTCCCGCCCCCACAGAAAAAAGTCAAGGCCCGTTTGAGCACCGTTATCAATTCGGGACGGCCCACCACACGGTCGCCTCCCCCGAAGTTCGGGAGCCCCCCCGAAATCCTTGTGGAGCTACGCCGTTGTTCGCATCGCGGCCCCAAAGGGGGCTCCCGAACCGCCGGGAGTTTCCCCGATACGGCACAGCAACCGTTTCTGGAGACTCGTGTTTCTCCCGTAATCGGCCCGGAATCGAGATGCTCCACCGGAAGGTGACGCCCATTCCTCGAGTTCCGGGCCGCCGCCGTGCTGTCAAGGATGCCGATCGAATGCACGGATTCGGCACGGCTTCAGCCTTTGCTCCACCGCAGGATCTCGGCGGTCACGGTCTCGGGGCATTCATGCTGCGGGAAGTGCCCGATGCCTTCCAGCACACGCCACTCGTAGTTGGCACTGACGTAACGTCCCGAACCTTGAGCCGTTCGAGGAAGAACGCACCCGTCCAGCTCGCCGTGTAGTTGCAGCGTGGGCACTCGCAGCGGTTCCTGCAGCAGCTTCACGAACCGCCGGCCGGACAGCCGCAAGGCCGTACGCAAAGCCCAGCGGTACGCCTCGAGGGCGCAAAACGCCGCCTGAGGAAGTTGTATCGCGTCGCGGCACGCCCGCACGTATTCGTGAAAGTCCGCGGTATCCAGCCATCGAGGACCCGCCCAGCGGCTCATCAGCGTCTCAACCATCGCGGCGTCGTCGCGGGTGACGACGTGCTCGAAACGGGGAAGCTGGAACGCGAGAATGTGCCGGCTGGCCGCCAACTGCCCGCGCGGGTCGACCGCCAACGCGGCTCGCTGCCGCAGCGGGTGCGCAGACGACAGAACGATGAGACGTCGCACGCTCCGCGGGTGAAACCCCGCCGCGGCGAAACCGAGCAGACCGCCCAGATCGTGGCCGACGACAACGGCGTCCCGTTCCCCCATCGCACGGATGAGCCCGATAACGTCGGCGGCCATCGTATAGGCGTCGTATCCGCGCGGCGGTTTGTCACTGGCCCCGTAACCACGCAGATCGACCGCCGCGACCCGGTATCCGGCGTCGGCGAGAACCGGGATCTGGTTCCGCCACGTCCACCAGAACTCCGGGAAACCGTGCAACAGAACGATGAGCGGGCCCGTTCCCGTTTCGGCGACGTGGAATCGGACTCCGTTGGCATCAACAAACCGATGACGCCACGGGCCCTCGGTCAACACCACGCTGTCGTCAACGGCCGGTCGCATCCCTCGCATGCGTCCAGGCTAGAGGATGGGCCGTCACCCACATCGGTTCCACGGCCATCCCGTGACGTGACCGAAAGCGTTCCCTCGCGAGGCGCGCCCCCAGCGCCGGTGGTGAGAGCACCACGCAGCCCAAGCGCACCGAGACACGATGTGGAAACGCAAAGCCCGGCCCCGGACAACACGACAACCGGCCGTCCGGGCCCAAAACCGCGCTGTCCCCAAACCCGCGCCGTCGGGCACCCCCAAACCGCGCCGTCCGGGCACCCCCAAACCGCGCCGTCCGGGCACGTTCATGACAAGGCGCAGGACCGCGCCGCCTACGAAGTGGGTAGGCAAGGCCGCGAGCAACGTAGCGAGGCGGACGCCCGGGCAACACGGGACCGCGCCGTCCGGGCACGTTCATGACAAGGCGCAGGACCGCGCCGCCTACGAAGTGGGTAGGCAAGCGGGACTGCAACGCAGTCAGGGACGCGCCC
>DXGR01000126.1 GCA_019113825.1 Candidatus Stackebrandtia excrementipullorum
CAAGAACAACCCCGTGCTCATCGGGGACCCCGGGGTGGGTAAAACCGCCATCGTCGAGGGTTTGGCACAACGCATCGTCAACAACGACGTCCCGGACATTCTCAGCGGGCGGCGCGTGGTGTCCCTCGATCTTGCGGGCATGGTGGCAGGCAGCAAGTACCGCGGTGAGTTCGAGGAACGGCTCAAGAAGGTGATCACCGAAGCCGACGAGGCGAAGGGGGGCCTCATCCTGTTCCTGGACGAAATACACACCGTTGTCGGGGCGGGAAGCGGTGGAGACGGATCATTGGATGCGTCCAACATGCTCAAACCCGCGTTGGCGCGCGGTGAGCTCCACGTAGTCGGTGCCACCACGTTGGACGAATACAGGCGTCACATCGAAAAGGACTCCGCTCTCGAACGTCGGTTCCAGCCCGTGTTCGTACCCGAGCCCGATGTCGAGGAGACCGTGGAGATCCTGCGAGGACTGCGTGATCATTACGAGGCTCACCATCAGGTTCGGTTCTCGGACGAGGCGCTGGATTCGGCGGCGGCGTTGTCGGCGCGCTATCTCACCAACCGGTTTCTGCCCGACAAGGCCATCGACCTCGTCGATCAGGCCGGCGCCCGAGTTCGGTTGCGGTCGAGAACCCCGGCGCCGGACACCCGCGGCATCGAGGAGGAGCTCACACGTTTGACCAACGACAAGGACGCCGCCGTCGACGCCGAGGACTATGTGCGGGCGTCGCAGCTGAAAACGGAGATCCACGCCGCCGAACAACGGCTCGAGGAAGCGCGGTCGGACGCGCCACCGATCCCTTGCGTTGGCGTCGACGACATCGCCGAGATAATCTCCCGCCGCACCGGTGTGCCCGTGGCCCAGTTGACTCGTGCCGAACGCGACCGGCTATTGCGCCTCGAGGACCACCTTCACGATCGCGTGATCGGCCAGGACGAGGCGGTCACCGCCGTCGCCGATGCGGTACGCCGCGCCCGAGCCGGACTCGCAGATCCGCAACGTCCGGACGGATCGTTCATGTTCCTGGGCCCCACCGGGGTCGGTAAGACCGAGCTGGCGCGCGCGTTGGCCGAGGCGCTGTTCGGAGACGAGACCAGCCTGGTCCGGTTCGATATGAGCGAATTCCAAGAAAAACACACGGTGAGCCGGTTGGTGGGGGCGCCTCCCGGCTATGTCGGCTACGAGGAAGCCGGCCAACTGACCGAGGCGGTCAGGCGCAGGCCATACCGTGTCCTTCTGTTCGACGAAGTCGAGAAAGCGCACCCGGACGTGTTCAACACGTTGTTGCAACTCCTCGACGACGGCAGGGTGACCGACGCCCAGGGCCGCACCGTCGACTTCAGCAACACGATCGTCGTCATGACAAGCAACGTCGGTGCCGAACGGATCCTTGCGGCGCAGACCGCGGGACAACCGGTGTCACAGCTCCACCAAGAACTGATGGAACGGCTCGGACAACGTTTCAGGCCGGAGTTTCTCAACCGGATCGACGAGATCATCGTCTTTACCGGTCTGGACAAGACACAACTGAGAGAGATAACCGCGCTGTTCATCGAACGAACCCGACGGCGCCTGGCTGCTCAGGGCATCGGGTTGGAGATCAACGAAGATGCACTGGACCAGTTGGCGGAAGCCGGTTATCAGCCCGAATTCGGAGCACGGCCACTGCGCCGAGCACTCATGCGTGAGCTCGACAATCCCGTGTCGGGACTGGTGTTGTCCGATGAGGTCTCCGCCGGGGACACGATCGAAGTGACCGTGGCAGACGGCCGCCTGAACATCGCGGTTAAACAGCCCGCACCGGTGTAACGGTTCGACATTCGGTCGACGAGTTCGGCCTCGGCGGGTGGACGTCAACAGATTCACACCGATGTCGCGCCCGCCCGGTCCACTGCGGGTGTTCCACGCGGCCGTGTGCTACGCGACAGCTTCGGCCCGATCGTCGGCTTTTTCGCTCTCTGTCAACTGAGGGTGCCCGCTTCGGTCCAGCATATGTTGTCGCCGACCGATGTTGTCAGAACAGTTTGAACCCGTCGGGCATCTCCGCGCGGTGGCGACGGGCCGGGCGCGACGACCAGTGTTCGATGTGGCCGAAAGCGTTCTGGTCGGCAGCAGCTCGATACCACGCGGGGCGCACCGCCCGTCGAACCATCGCACGTCTTACGCGGTCAGTGGAGAGGCATCGTGCCCGCTGTAGGCGAACGCATGTTCCATATAGAGCTGGACCTGGTTGATCCGGATCAGGTCCAATATGTCGAGGATGCGCTCCAGCGTTGAGCGAGTGAGCACTCGCCCTCGACTGACGTAACCATCGGCTTGCGGCCACCGAGGTCGGCAACCGCCACACCGTCAAACACACGAACACGGCCGTGAACACCAAAATGGAGCGAGTATCGGCATCGAAGTCGGCCCTTGACCCGGCCGCACGGCCCCATGAGGGACAGACGTGTCGGTGGCCCCGGTAAGGTTCACCGGGGCCACCGACACGTACCCTGCAGAGGTGTGGTGGCTTATCGCGAGTCCGGACCCGAGCGGTCCGAATCCCTCAAGCCTTCGACGGTTCCCTCGATCCTGTCCTTGACGTCGTCGACCTTGTCGTGGACGGTCCCCTTGGCTCGCTGGGCCTTCCCCTCGCTTTCAAGCTTCTCGTTGCCGGTGGCTTTTCCGGCAACCTCTTTGAGCCTGCCTTTAAGCTTGTCTGACTTGTCAGCCATGATGTGTCACCTCCGTTGAAACACGGTTACCCGATCACAGTCGACCTAAACGAGCTCAGGTCTCATCCAACAAACCCCACACCGACCCGTAGGCGGCCATGAGGCCGGGCCAGTTCGGTATGAGCTCCAATTCCTGAGCTTCTTCGAGGCGTTCCGGGTCCGCGACGACATGGTTTCCGGCGGCGTCAAGCATCATCATCCGCATCATGGGTCTCCCGAGATAGCCGCTGAATCGAGTGTCGTTGAGAAACGCAAGACTCTGTCGAACCGTCTCCGGGGCCTCACATATGAGGTCCGCCAACTCCTCAACCGATGTATTCACCTGTTCCGGACAACCGACTTCACGCAGCACCTCGACGATCGCCGCCGCAGGCTCTGACCAGAGTAGATGGTGCCGGTGTCCGTCTTCGAGCCGCCGCTGCCGCTCCGTCATGGGAAGAATCTCCGTGGGCAGCGGTAGGGCGTTGGGCACTCGCCACCTCTCGGGATCGGTCAGGCGCGTATAGAGTCCCAACTCCACACCGATTCCCGCGGTCTGCCTTGCGGTCTGCGGGTATGCCAATCCCGCTCGGTTGAACAGTCGCGCCAGGCGGCGTCGATCCGACCACGATCGTCGATGTTCTATGGGGGAGTCCAGACCGGCGAAGAAGCGTTCATCGGTCGCCACCGGGTCCACAAAGGCATACCAGTCCACGAGTTCCTGGAGATTCCCCGCCACGTCACGTTCACTGGCTTCGCAAAAAATCCGCCACAGCAAAGCTCCCTCCCACGGCAGGAAACGGCACCATCCCGTCTGGTCCCAATCCATGCGTAGCGCCCACTGCTTTTCGCTGTATGTCATACGTAGCTCCTGACTGCTCCGACCTGACTTCGATCCCCCGGGGCACCGAGGACTTTCGATCGGTATAGGAGTCTTGGCGTTCCGCGTCCGGAGCCGACATACGAACAGACCGTGTGCCAACGGTGGGGTCGGCATGAATTAAACAGTCGCACTCGCCTATGACGACAGCCTCCAGCAGCCCGTCGCCGTCGCCGAACGCCGACGCAGATTCC
Organism: Candidatus Stackebrandtia excrementipullorum; assembly: GCA_019113825.1. Lineage (GTDB taxonomy): Bacteria > Actinomycetota > Actinomycetes > Mycobacteriales > Micromonosporaceae > Stackebrandtia > Stackebrandtia excrementipullorum. The sequence goes on from DXGR01000126.1 coordinate 3,766, forward strand.
AAAAACTGAACGCACACAACATATCCGCTGTCACCCGTTTGGTGACGTACACCATGTGTGTTTTTGTCGGCGAAAAATGGGTCAGGGCATCAACAACAGCTTTCCGGTGGTACGACGCGCCTGTAGATCCTTATGGGCCACTGTGGCGTGTTCCAGTTCGTATTCTCCGCCGACCCGTATCGACAACGACGACGAGGTCACGATGCCGAAAAGCTCCTGCGCCATGTGACGCATACGCTCGGGTGTGGCGAGGTAGTGCCCGGCCGTGGGCCGGGTCAGATACAGCGAGCCGTGCTGCGCCAACACCTGTGGGTCCATCGGAGGCACCGGGCCACTTGCCTGGCCAAACAGGACGAGAAGACCACGAGGGCGAAGTGACCGTAGGCTCCCGTCGAAGGTTGCAGCTCCGACACCGTCATACACCACGTGCGCCTTATCCCCGTCGGTCAGTTTCGCCACCTGATCGGCAAAGCCGTCGTAGCCGATCACTTCGTCGGCGCCCACCTGCCGCGCCAGTTCGGCCTTGGCCTCGGTGGAGACCGTGGTGATCACCCGCGCGCCGCGCAATTTGGCCAGCTGGATGAGCAACATCCCCACGCCGCCCGCGCCGGCGTGAACGACGACCACGTCTCCCCCGGAGATCTCGTACGTCTGCGAGCTCAAGATCAGCGCCGTCAAGCCCTGGAGCAGCGAGGCCGCAGCCGTCGTCGGTGGCACGTCATCCGGTACCCGCACCAGCGACGACGCCGGCGCCACCAGCTGAGACGCATAGCTCCCCGGAACCTGAGACCATGCCACCGCGTCGCCGACGGCGAACTCTGTGACCTCGTCACCGACGGCCGCCACCGTCCCCGCACCTTCCAATCCCGGCGTGAACGGCGTTTCGACCGGATACAACCCGCTACGGTGATACACGTCGATGTAATTGACGCCGGCGGCGGCCACATCGATCAGGACTTCGCCGATGCCGGGTTCCGGTGTGGGTTTCTCCACGATGCCGAGGACCTCTGGTCCTCCGTGTGCGTGTACGACGATGGCTTTCACAATCGGCCCCTTCGATGGTCGGCAGACTCTTCTGCGGTGACACGGCCCCGGACCAAACAAGATCCTTCGTTTCCGACGCACGTTCAACACCACCGGACAAGTAAAAGATATGGCACCACCGGCCCCACGAGGATCAAACCGGCGGTAAACGGCTGTACAATGTGCGGTTTCCCGGCCTACCTGGAGTAGATGACGTTGATCGAACAGACGCGTCGCGACGCGGCCAGTCTCGTTGATTCTGAAACCGCCAAACGTGATGGAGTCCCCGTCGTCGGTAGCATCAACGACGCGAACACCCCCGCCGACGTGGTCGACCTACTGGCGTTGGGTCCTTTTATCGACGGCAGCCAACCGTGGTCGGCCGCCAAAAGAGTCAACCGCATCGCCGAAGGCGCGTCCCTGGTCCCTCCGGGTGCGAACGTGTTGCGGTCGGCCGACGACAACGGCACAATCGCCGTCCTCGCCGAGGGCGCCGACTGGACATCCCGCTCGGTGCGCTGGGCCAACGGAGCGGGCTTGGTCGCGGTCACCGCCACGACCGAGGAGCTGGCCAATCGGATCCTGGCCTCGGCCACCGACGGGGCCGAGCAGCCCGAGACCACCGAACCCGATGCCGTCGACGTGGGCTTCTGGTACCAAAGCGGCCACGGGCCGTACCGCAGGGAACGGACGATCGTCGCACCGTCGTGGGATGAGATCAACGGGAACTACGCAGCACGGTCGCGGCGGGCCCTGGATCGTCTGATGTCTCTCACCGACACCGACATAACCGGCCGCCTCGTCCTCCTCCACGGCCCACCGGGGACCGGTAAGACCACCGTTCTACGTAGCCTGGCGCGCCAATGGCGTAACTGGGTCACCATGGACTGCGTCCTGGATCCGGAATCGTTCTTCAACAATCCGTCGTATCTCATGGAGGTCGTCATGGGTTCGGACGGACCCGCCTTCGGCACGGCGGAAATAGAGCGCCGCTGGCGGCTGCTGATCTTGGAGGACTGCGACGAGCTGATTCGCGGTCAGGCCAAACAGTCGAGCGGGCAAGCTCTGTCACGACTGTTGAACCTGACCGACGGTTTGTTGGGGCAGGGCCGCGACATCATGGTCGCCATCACGACGAACGAACAGCTGGATCAGCTGCACCCGGCGGTGGTTCGACCCGGCAGGTGCCTGGCACAAATCGAGGTGGGCCCTTTGTCGGTGTCGGAGGCGTCAAGCTGGCTGGGACCGGAGCACACCGTCGCGATTCCCCAAACGCTCGCGGAACTGTACGCCACCAAGAACGGCACGCGCGCCGATGTCGGTCTGGTCGACGAACCGTCCTTCGGCCAATACCTGTAACCGGCGATCACAGGTCTTCGGGGCAGCGGTCGGTACGAATACGACGCAGGCGAGGGAAACACAGTCGCCCTTCCGGCGTGAGCGTTCCGTACTCGACCTCGACGACGACACGAGGACGAACCCACGTGGTCCCCTTCGCGTCTTCGCCGGTAACGGGTGACTCGAACGGAGACTTCTCGGTCTCCAACGGGTCGAGCAGACCTAGAAGGGTCCTTTCCATACTCGCCGAGATGCCACCGCCGACACGGCCACGAAAACGGAGCGTTCCCCGACGCGTGGGCTCACCGACCAACAGCGACCCGACCTGTCTGACACGCTGCCGCCACCCCCCTACAACCACGTCCATGGAGCGGGTCGGCTTGACCTTGATCCACTCGCGCGTCCGACGTGACGTGTACGTCGAGTCGCGGCGTTTGGCCATGACGCCCTCGAGATCGTTGGCCAGCGCGGCGGCCATGACGTTCTCTCCGTCATCGTGGTACGGCGGAGTCCGCCAGGCGGTGCCGCTCAACTCCAGTCCTTCCAACAGGACACGCCGATCGATATACGGCAGAGAGCGGGTGTCGATGTGATCGAGCCGCAACAGGTCGAAGATCACGTACATCACCGGCGCACGCTCGATAAGCCGCCGGACACGCACCGGATCCGACGTGTGCATGCGCTCGATGACGCGGCCGAACGAGGGTTTTCCATCCTCCCCGAATCCGACCAGCTCGCCGTCGAGGAGAGCGTCGGGAGCCTGATCGGACAGGCCGACCAGTTCCGGAAACGCGTTGGTCAGTTCACGACCGTTACGACTGTAAACACGAACCCGGCCCTGCGCGATCTCAACCAAGGCCCGTATCCCGTCCCACTTGAATTCGAAAGCCCAGGCGTCGCCTTTCGGCAACTCGCCCGTTGTGGCCAGCATGGGTGAGACCTCGGTGTGCGACACGACGCGAATGCTATTCCCACCGCGCTTCGCCAGCGACGATATCGTCGAATCTCTGCTTGGGCGGGCCCGGAGTGCCATCCTGTGGGCATGCGCGCCATCTGGAGCGGCGCCGTCTCTTTCGGCCTGGTGTCGATCGCGGTGAAGGCCTATTCCGCGACCGAGGACAAGGACGTGCGGTTTCACCAGGTGCATCGAAGCGACGGTGGTCGCATTCGCTATCGCAAGGTATGCGAGATCGACGGGGAGGAGGTCTCCTCCGGAGAGATCGCCAAGGGCTACCCACTCGACAACGGTGAAACCGTCATCCTGGAATCCGAAGATTTCGACAATCTTCCGTTGCCGACGGCTCACACCATCGAGGTGCTTGAGTTCGTACCGGTCGAGCAGATCGACTCGGTCAGATACGCCAAGGCGTACTACCTCGAACCAAAGTCCGCCACGAAGCCCTACATCCTGTTGCGGGACGCGTTGACCGATTCGGGAGTCGTCGCCGTCGTCAAGGTCGCGATGCGGCAACGAGAACAGCTGGCCACATTGCGTCGGTACGAGGACGTGCTGGTGTTGAACACCATGAAGTGGCCCGACGAAGTCCGTTCCCCCCGATTCGACAGCCTCAACGAGGACATCTCCATTTCCTCGAAGGAAATGGAGATGGCCAGGTCTCTCATTGAGTCGATGACCACCGCCACGTTCGACGACTCCGAATATCACGACGATTACCGCATTGCGTTGAACAAGCTCATCGACGCCAAGATCGCCGGGGATGAAACCGTTGTGGCCGAAGACGGCGAGCAGGGCGCAGAGGTCATCGACCTTATGGCGGCATTGCAGGCGAGCGTCAAAAAGGCGAAGGAGTCCCGCACAGAACCGGCCAAAAAATCTGCTAAGGCGAAGAAAGCCGCCAAACGAGCCCCGACGAAGCGCCGCAAGGCCGGCTGAGTTTTTCACGGGTGACGCCGACTCACAGGGCACTTCCCGGCTCCGGCGCCGTCGTCGGTTACGGTCGACACCGTGTCCGACCTGGCAATCATCGTTACCGGCGTCTCCGGCAGTGGCAAAACGACCATCGGTCGACTCCTCGCCGAAAGGCTGGGATGGTTGTTCGCCGACGCAGACGACTTTCATCCCGACAGCAACGTCGAAAAACTGACGCGTCAGCAGCCGCTCACCGATGCCGACCGTGAGCCTTGGTTGGCGGCTCTATGCCACTGGCTCGACGAGCAGCACGAACGGGAACGCGACGTGGTCTTGGCCTGTTCGGCCCTCAAACGGCGTTATCGCGACCGGTTGCGCAAGGACAGACCACACACCCGTTTCGTGTACCTGCACGGCGCGCGTGATGTGATCGCACGGCGCCTGACGCACCGCGAGGGCCATTTCATGAGGGCACACATGCTGGAAGGGCAGATCAGCGACCTCGAGCCGCCCCAGGCCGACGAAGGCGTCATCACCGTCGACGTGGACGCGACGCCGGACCAGATCGTCGACGAAATTCTGAGCAAGCTGGAATCTGCCTCGCAGGCGTAACCTTTCCGTGTGGTCACCCCTGACGAACTTATTACCGAACACACGATTCTCTCGGTGGTCGTCGGATCGCGCGCCTATGGGCTGAGCACCGCCGACAGTGACGTTGACCTTCGCGGTGTCTACGCCGCGCCGTCAAGCGCATGGTGGGGGTTTTCCAAACCGCCCACACATGTTGAAGACCCCGGAGGAGATCGACTTTATTGGGAGTTGGAACGCTTTCTCGAATTGGCGCTGCAGGGCAGCCCGACGGTACTGGAATGCCTTTGGTCACCGATTGTGGAGTACAGCGATCCTCTTGGCGATGAACTTCTCGGCCTTCGTTCTCAATTGTTGAGCCGCAGGGTCTACCAGTCCTTTCTCGGGTACGCGAACTCCCAGTTCGACCGATTGGCGTCACCGGTGAGTGCACGGGATTGGAAGCGTGCGATGCATATGGTGCGTTCTCTCATCAGCGTGCGCCATACATTGACCACGGGTGAACTTCTCATTGACGTCGGTGCCTGGCGTCAGCAACTTTTGACCATCCGACGCGGGGAGGCGGACTGGGGTAGTGTCCGCGCGTGGCGAGACAAGCTGGCCCAACAGGCCGAAGAAGCCTATTCGACAACTCGACTTCCCGCCCGGGCGAACCGGGCGGCGGCGGAACGGTTCCTCATCGAAGTGCGACGCACCCGCCTGTGATCAGGTGCTAGCTGTTGCGGGATGGGAGGTTGTTGACGCGTCTGCTCGCGGCGATGGCAGGTTGATTCGCGATGGCCCATTTGGCGAGGCCCGACAACGGCTCCAGTAGGGACTTGCCGAGGGGTGTGAGGCTGTACTCAACGCTTGGTGGGATGGTCGCGAAGACCTCCCGGTGGACCAGTCCGTCTTCTTCCAGACCACGCAACGTGCGGGTGAGCATGCGTTGACTGATCGTTTCGATGCCGCGGTGAAGTTCGTTGAACCGATGTGCTCGTTGGCCGAGCAGGACCACGACAAGCACGGTCCATTTGTCGCCGACTCGGCGCAGGACGTCAGTCACCGGACACTGCTCGTGCTCGTCGCCGGGCACCGGGCTCGGCAATGCGGTGTCAAGTGGAGCGGGCACATGCATGTTCGCTGCTGACATCAAACTGCCTTCTTTCGCGTTCGGTGTCGGTTACCGATGATGGAGGTACCTACCAAGAGTAACTAGGGAGAATCGATGGTCGATCAACATCACGGCGGTACGGGCCCGGATGCGGAAGGGCGGGCGGGCCAGACGGTCGTAGTTACCGGCGGCAGTGACGGCATGGGACGGGGCATCGCGCTCGGCCGGGCGGCACGGGGCGACCGAGTCCTCGCAGTCGGGAGCAACCCGATGAAAGGCGAGCGGCTGCTCGCTGACGCCGCGGCGTCGGGGTTGGGTGATCGGGTTGAGTTCCTGGCTGCGGATCTAAGCACGATCGCGGGCAACCAGACGGTGATCGACCACGTCGCGGCCAACTACACGGCCATCGATGGCTTGGTGATGGCGGCGAACCGTCAGTCACCGCAGCGCGTCCAGACGAGCGACGGGCTCGAGTCGACCTTTGCGCTCTACTACCTGAGTCGCCACGTGCTGGGCCACGGCCTGATGCCCGCGTTGTCGGCCGGCTCGAAGCCCGTGATCGTCAACATCGCCGGAGTCGGACTCGCCTCCGGAAAGATCAACTGGGATGACCTCCAATTGCGGCACCGCTACCGCACCATCGCCGCGCAACTCCAGGCAGGACGTGCCAACGATCTCCTGGGAGTGGCGATGGCGGCGCAGTTCGGCGAGCAGGTTCCCTACGTCCTCTACCACCCCGGGTTCACCCGCAGCGGCGACTCGGCGATGGAGCAGA
>DXGR01000017.1 GCA_019113825.1 Candidatus Stackebrandtia excrementipullorum
CTGCACAAAAAGTTCTGACGGTTCTTTCTTTCCCCGGGCCCGGGACCATCCCCGCGTGCGCGGGGAGCCCTCTGGGGATGGTTCGTTTCTCAGTTCGTGTGGAGGACCATCCCCGCGTGCGCGGGGAGCACCCTTCGTGACCTGGTGACCTACCGGTGAGTAACCGATTTCTCAATCATGATCACTTTGGGGCCCCGGAGTTTTGTGAAACAACACGACCAACAAAGACCGCGTTCCACGGTAGCCGACCATGCGCTGAAAATGCAGACGCATCGCCGACATCGCCCGCGCTGCCTCCGTGTGCTGGGAGCACCGGCGCGCTCCAGAAGGGTGGAGAACCGGACATGGTCGGCGCTAACGCACGGCGAGATCCACCGGCGCACCTTCTTCTTGTCGGTGAAAGCATCGTCGGGGTACTGGACTGGACCACGGTCGCCGTCGGTGATCCGGTGAAGGACTTCATGCCTCACCGCGTCACCGTGTCACCGTGTCGGACAAGGCGTTTGACGCGACGGTCAAACGCTATGCGGAACGGGGTGGACGCGTCCGGCCGAAGCCGGCCGAGCACTGCACCGAGTTGTACTCGACATCGCCGGTCGACCACGGCGTCTACGCTCTGACAACGAGAGATCCGGCTCATGTGGAAGGCGCTGCGGCGGCACTCGACCTGTGAAAGGAGATCAGCCCTTCCAGTCCCGCCTCAACAGGCCGTACACCCACGTGTTCGATACGTCGTCGTTGACGATGCAGTCCTCACGCAACGTTCCTTCATGGATGAAACCGAGTTTTTCCAGAACCCGAGCCGATGCGATGTTGCGTGTGTCCGCCTCGGCCTGGACCCGGTTGAGATCAAGCGTGTCGAACGCCCACCGAAGCAGGGCACGCGCCGCTTCCGTTGCGTAGCCGTGGCCCCACGCCTCCTGCGTGAGGCAGTAGCCCAGTGAGGCACTTCGAAATCCGGGATTCCAGCTGTTGAAGGTGCACCAGCCGATGAACGCCCCGTCCGGCATGCGTTCGATCGCGGTGCGCACACCGCTTCCGTCCTCCTCCATCCGTCGGCAGCCGGTCATGAAACGTTCGATCGATGACCTGTCCGTCCAGGGCGGAGAATCCCAGTAGCGCAGGACGTCGGGGTCGCTCTGCAACCTGAAGAGGTTGTCGCCGTCATCGTCGGTGAACGGTCGTAGCCGGAGACGTTCGGTGTCCAAAGTCGGGGTCGGCAGACTCATAAGGCTCATCGTTACACGAAGGTGGCCGATCGGTCCACGGATAAAAGTGTGTCCCGGGGCGGTGCCGTCGGGGTGTTCCGAATGTGGAAGGAGATGGGCTGCTGCGGGGGAGTCACATGGTCTTTCCGAGCAACGGACTCGCGTTTCACACGACCGTGTCGACGCTCGCTGCATCCATCGACCGTCGCCGTGTGACACCGTTGACGGGTCGCGCAGGCGAATCCGCGAAAACGTCGGACGGCGGGTGACACGTTCACCCGGGATCGGTCAGTCGCGTTCCCAGACGTGCAAAAGATATCCGTAACTGAGGTGGAGGCGGCCCGGGTGGGCTGTCAACCATGTGTCGACGACGTCGCCGGGAAACTCCAGGCGGAGCACCGCCTCGAGGTCGGTGGGGGAGTCGAAGCGCCAGGAGCTCATGACCGCCGTCGTCGTCGCTCCCTTGAGCCTCCACCAGTCGCGGGCATAGGTGTCCTGCCCTTGGGTCGCGGCCCACGGACTGGCCTTCAGCAGGTCGGCGAACTCGCCGACCTCGGTGTCGTTGTCCACGACCACAAGGCGCCCTCCCGGTGTGAGCACCCGTCGGACCTCCTCCAGGCCGGGGCTCGGATCGAATTCGCGGTGCGGAAAGAAATAGGCGAAGCGTGCGTGCACGACGTCAACCGATGCATCGCCCAACGGAATGTGTTCCGCCGAACCGTGCAGGACTCGCGCGGTTCCCGTTCTATCGCGAGCCAGGTCAAGCAGGTGGGGATCGGGCTCGATTCCGATGACCTGCGCAGCCTCCCGGTAGCGAGGAAGCCAGAAACCCGAACCACAGCCCAGATCCAGTAGGACGCGAGCACGCCACGGAGCCGCCCGATACAGGGCACTCCACAGGAGTCCCTCACGGTCGATGGCTGCGTTTTCGATTTCGTAAAGAGCCGGGTTGACCGCCTGATTTCCCGAGGGTATGAAGTCGTGAAATTCCACGCCTCGGACGATACGGGAGGACCTTTCGGTGGCCGGGCACATGTCCGGGAGGCCGGATTGCCGGTCTGTCGGGACGGAGAAGGTCGAAGGCGGTCGTGTTCCGGTGAAGGTCAACACCGGTGGGACGGTCGAGGCTGTGACATAGTCCTCTGTCGTCGGGACGGTGCGCCGATTGGCGAGCGCCTCAAGGATCCGACCGAAACGTCACGCGAGGGATGTTTTGACAGTCAAGGCGGGCCGTGTCGACCGGCGGGGGAAGCTGTCGGTGGTGGAGGAGATGATCGTGAGGTGAAGCGACGGCGAACGGCCCGGCTGAGGACGGCACTCGACGCACTGTGTGCGGCCGAGGATGATCCCGCCGTGCGGGAGTTGATCAATGTGTTCGGAACCGAGCCCGCCGAGGTCCGGGAGCGGACCGTCGGTGAACCCGCTCGACGTTCCCGCCGGTTGGTGTTTGCGTCCGGTGGCGAGATAATCCTGCACGATGACGCGGTGGTAGCGGTGGTTTTCCGCCTTACGTCGACTTTGACCGCCGCGCGGGGGCTTGACCTGTCGAAGTGGATCGCCGGTGTCGGCAACGACGCCACCCTCGACGATCTCGCGAAGGCAGTTGGCGCGCGGCCTCGCTTTGCCGGGCTCAAGAGGCCGTACTTCGAGATCGACGGTGGGTACCTTCAGCCCACCTTCACCGATGAAGGCTGGAAGAAAGCGGGAAACCTTGTCGGCGTCACCGTAGTTGCGGATAGGCCCGGCCTGGCCTGTCGTCCCGAGGACGACGATTGCCGTATCTGCGGTGATCTTCTTGTTCGCGCGAGTGAGCCGGGTGGGGGAGTCGACGTGGACGGTACGATCGTCGCCCTCGGGACGGCCCTCACATCGGGCCTTCTCAAGGAGGACCCGAACTGGGTCAGACTGGACGACCTGCGGATGCTTCACGCCGCCGGGCTCATGGAGCGGGTGGAAAGCCAGATCACCTGCACGACGTGCACGCGGATCATCTGCTTCACCCTGTTTCGCGACCGGCCGCCGACCTTCGGCTACCACGTCTTCAACGATGCTCGGCAACGCCCGCTCGAAGCGATCCCACCCGTTGAACAGTGGGGCGACGACGTCAGGATCACCGCTGCCCGTGAGGCGATGCGCTATGTGGACCACGGGGAGGGGGCCTGGTTCCTCGTCGAGCAGAAGGGTGCCTTTTATCTCCAGGCGCGATACATCGTCACGTCGATGGTGGACGACTCGGCACTGATCCGGCTCGACGACACCGAGGCCGCCGCCTACCGCGGCGGTGGCCACGAGTACCTCTCCGAGCTCGCCGCCCGCATCCACGACAACGGTCCTCACCGGGAAACGTCGCCGTACCGGGAACGGGACCTGTTCCGGGGCGTGGACCGGGAGAAATATCGTGAAGCCGTCACCCGTGCGATCGTCAACCACACGTGGCTGGCACGACAGCGTCGCCCCGGTTGACGGCACGGTTCACAGACGACCGACGGCGGTGCGTCCTGAACCTCTCCTCCTTCTGTGGGATGTCGACCCGTGGTGAGGAGAACGGGTCAAGGGCGGCCGTAATGCGCGCGGACCACGACGTCGTGCAGTGGGACGGCCTTGCCGTGGCGATGGACGGTCCGTACGTTTTCATAGCCTGCATCGATTCGCCAAAGCGGGTCGGTGAACAGTTTCGCGATTGCATTCGGAGTCGCCGTCGCCTCGTCGGGATGCGCGTGATCATGCCTACCGTTGCCGTGGTGCCCGTGCAGGTGTCCCACGATCAGGAGCGTGCCGCCGGGTGCGACCCATGAGGAGAGGCGTCGGTAGAACGTGAGCTGACCGGTGTCGGTGTGGGCGTAGGCGGTGACGACGAGATCCCACCGCCGTTCCGGTTCCCACCGTGCCAGATCGGTTTCCACCCATTCGATCCGGTTGTCCAGTCCGGCGTCGGTTGCGCGTTGTCGGGCGGTCGAAAGTGCGGTCGAGGAGATGTCGGCTGCGGTGACGCGCCATCCGTGTTCGGCGAGCCAGAGTGTTTCGGTCCCGACCCCGCATCCCGCGTCGAGCACGCTCCCGACGGCCAGTGGCGCGGTCTCGGCCGGGAGGTACGGGTTGACGGGCAGGCTTTGGTCCCGTCCGGCCTTGGCCGGTGCCCAGTGGTTCTGCCAGTAGATTTTATCGAATTCAGGCATGCAGCTTCTCCGATTCATTGTGGTCGATGACGGCCCGGTCCGCGTGAGCAAAAACGAGTTCGGTGTTGATCGTCATCGCCACCCGCGCCCCGTTCGCAGCAGACTCCACGACCTGCATCCCGGGATCGACGACGTTGCCCGCAGCCCAGACACCGGCAACGGACGTGCGCCCCGCTTGATCGGCGGCCAGAACCGTCCCCGAGGCGTTCTCGACGACGTTCAAGCCCAGGCCGTCGAGCCAATCGATACGTGCACGGGCCAAGGCGGGTACGGCCAGTGCGTCCAGGCCGACCCGTGTTCCGTCGGCTAGGAGCGCGCCGGTCAAACGGTCGTCGGTGACGTCGACGCCGCCTACCTCGCCCGGGACGAGGACGATGCCCACGGCCCGCAGCTTGGTCAACTGATCGTCCGGGAACGTGATGCCGTTCGGGAAAAACCACATGCGACCGCTCCACTGATGGAACAGCAGCGCCTGCATCGCCGACATCGGTCCCGTCGCGAGTAGTCCGATCCGTCGACCGCGGACCTCCCAGCCATGGCAGTACGGGCAGTGCACCACGTCCCGACCCCACCGCTGCGCCAAGCCCGGGATCGCGGGAAGCTCGTCGTGTACACCCGTGGCGATCAGTAGTGAAGCGGCGCGCACGGTCGTGTCGTCGTCCAGACGAAGTGCGAAACCCGTGTCGGCGGAACCCGAGGCCGCCACGACGTCTGCGGAGGTGATGTGGGCTCCGTACGAAGAGGCTTCCGCGCGGCCCCTTTCGAGTAGCTCGAGCGGGTTGACGCCTTCCTGCCCGAGCAGCCCGTGCGCCGCGGCGGCGGGAGCGTTCCGTGGGCGGCGGCCGTCGATCACCGTCACGTCGCGTCGTGCTCGCGCGAGGGTCAGAGCCGCACTCAGCCCTGCCGAACCACCCCCGACGATCGCCACATCCCGGACTCTGTCCTCATGCTGCGTGTTCATCGTGCCGCCCTCCTGTTGTCGCGGTCTGCACCCAGGATCACCCCGAACCGGGCCATGTTGCAAACATCTTTGCCAAATGGCAAAATATGAGAGTGAACACGAATGCGGACCAGACGCTCGACACCGTCGGCCCCCGGCTCAAACACCTCCGGCTGCGTCGCGACGTCACCCTGACCACGCTCGCCGCGGAAACCGGTATCTCCACCAGCACCCTGTCCCGGCTCGAAGCCGGCCTACGTCGGCCCACACTGGAACAGCTCTTGCCGCTCGCCCGCTACTACGGGGTCACACTGGACTCCCTCGTCGACGCACCTCGCACCGCGAACCCACGGGTCGACCTGCGCCCCTTGGCCTGCCCCGACGGATCGTTCATCATCCCGCTCACGCGGCGGCCCGGCGGCATCCAGGCGTACAAGTTCGTTCTCCCCACCGGTAGCGACGACACCGTCCCCGACCTGCGGTCACACGAAGGTTTCGACTGGACCTACGTCCTCAACGGCACTCTGCGTCTTGTGCTCGGCGATCAGGACCTTCTTCTGCAAGCGGGAGAAGCCGCGGAGTTCGACACCCGAACCCCACACTGGTTCGGAGCCACCGGCGCTGGACCGGTCGAGTACTTGGCACTTGTGGGACGACAAGGAGAACGCGCCCACGTCCGCGCCACCACAGACGACCGTTAGTCGACCGCACCTCACCCTCGTTTGCCTCCACGGGCCACACGACCGTTTCCGGTTCACGCCGATCCGTCGCGCCCGTGACACCCCTCGTTTCGTTTGGTATGGCGAACACCAGCCCGTTCCTTCAGGGCTATATGGAGCGTGGGCGCCTCGGGCCCGCCGGTGTTACTCGATCAAACGACGGTGAACCGCAGACTTCCGACCTGCACCCGGTGCCCCCACCAACATCGGCGGCTCCGCCGGTTTGCCTGCCTAACCCTGTTGACGTCGAGCCGCATCGCGGCGTGGAACCCTCTCGCCGGGGTAGCGAACACGGTGCTGCTCAAGCATCCGCGTCGCCTCTTGCATGCGGGCGACGCCATAAGGCCGTGAACATCCCGGATCTCGGCTGCGGCAAGTGAAGAAAATCGCGTGTGCTCGCGATGGACCACAGGTGCGCTCGGTTCTGTCCAGTAGAACCGACGGTGCGCGACACCTTGAGAGCGTGGAGGTCGCCACACCGTCGGCGATCTCGGTTACCCCTGAGCCTATGGCCTCGGGTTCGCTGCGAGGCCTCGCCCAGCCGGTGGACCTGCCGGGCGAGGCGGGGATGTCGAGTGACCAGAGCGTGGACGGGGAGGAACGTCGCGTTCCGGTCGGGTTTCGCCGCCTCGGCCGGTTAACTCCAGGCCATCGCCGTCGCGGTCCAGAACGGCTCGAATCGCCAGCGCAGAGGCCGTCAGCGATTCATTCGAGCGGCCGTCCCAGTGCGCGCCGATCGTGAAACCGTCGTCGGGGAACCGAGGAAACACGTGAAGGTGTGAGTGAAAGACCTCCTGAAACGCCGCTTCACCGTCGGCGAAGAAGAGGTTCACTCCGTCGCAACGTAGATCGGAGTCCTTCATCGCCTGCGCCAGTCGTTGAGCAACCGTCATCATGCGCCCTGCGGTCTCCGGTGCGATATCGGTGAGCCCCACCGAATGAACTTTCGGGATCACGAGGACGTGCCCGTCGGTGACCGGGTTGATGTCCATGAAGGCGAGTACGAGCTTGTCCTCCCACACAATGTCGGAACCGGCGTGGCGGTCGACGATGCCGCAGAAAATGCAGTCTGGTTTCTCGGTCATGTGGTGCCTTTCTCAGGGTGCCTCGGTCATAAGCGTGACGAGCGAAAGCGAACCCGCCCGGCCGAATTCGAGGTGTACGTATTTCTCGTCCAGGACATACCGAACCCAAACGGATCCGGCGCTTTCGGGCTCGCCCATTATCGACAGCGCGTCGGAAATCGTGGTGGTCTCGGTGAGCCCTCGGATGAGTGCCGACGGCCGCGGATATGCGGGCACGTGGATCCAGACGGTCGTGATCCCGGTGCGTGTACTCGTGACCTCGACCCCGTGCTTTTTCAGCGCGCGTGAGGACGAACGCA